>NZ_JBLKDA010000039.1:0-34098 GCF_047530215.1 Enterobacter sp. 01-M-03-SI-ECC | reverse complement strand
AGCGGCAGGGTTGCTGTATTTACAGATGGAGAGTGGACTCAGGAGGAAGATCATCGGGGTGAGACTGTTTATTCAATCACTGACGCCAAATCTTCTACTGTCGATTACATCGGCCCTATCCATGCAGGTTTTACCGGCATTTCACCTTCCGGACCTTATCAGAAATGGAATGGTAAAAAATGGGTTACGGATACTGCAGTTGAGCACGCTGCTGATGTTGAATCGGCGGAGCAACAGAAAGCTGCGCTGCTTCTTGAGGCGAAAGCAACGATCAGTCTCTGGCAGACGGAGTTACAGCTAGGCATTATCAGCGATGAAGATAAAGCCAGCCTGATAGCCTGGATGAACTACATCAAAGCAGTGCAAGCGGTGGACACGTCGAAAGCGCCGGATATCACCTGGCCGACACCGCCTGCAGACGATGCATAAATAAAAAAGGCTGTCGGAGATATTCCGGCAGCCTTTTTGACATCACAGACCGACATGGCGAACGGTCGCAAACTCAGAAACAAGCCACATATCGGCCTCTTCAAACATCTCCTCCAACATGCGGTTCAACTTTTCCCGATCGCTTTTGCTGGCATCACTATTCAAGCCGTTCGCCTGCATCGGCTTTACCTTCACTTCGGCATCAGGAAAAATTTTGTGCACCCGCTTTGTTAGTTCAGCCAGGATGATCTCTCCGGCCCCCTGGAGCCCCTCAACATTTCGCTTGTCATAAACCAGTTCAACGAACATACCCATTCCTCTCAAAGTGAAGTTACTGTGCTTGATCTGTTTTTATTAAAATACTACTGTATATGCATACAGCAATCAAGAAAGTGAGGGTTCGTTATGCCCCGTCAGCCGGATATTCATGCTGCTTTTATTGCGGCTATACAGCAAAACCCTAAAGGCTATCTTTGCCTTTACACAGATAAGTGTATCGCTGAGTTACAGGACAGACACTGGCATTTCAGTCAGTCCGATGCCAACTCAAGGTCCAGCGTTATCAGCCCGACTTTGCCGATAAGAGCACGGACGGCAGCGGCAACCGTTACTGGATCCTTCGCAATATGGGGAGGGTGCACTGATGGGATTTCCTTCACCGGCGGCTGATTTCGTAGCACCGCGTTTATCTCCGGAAATTATCTGCGGGATCGGCATGGACAGCCGCATCCTCGAAACCTCATCTGGCTTTGCGGTTATCGAGCCGTGCACCAGACTGGTACAGAATCAGGTTCTGCTAATCCTCAGCGGCGGACGGACTCAGTTTGCCAGAGTCATGGGCAGGGCGCTGATTTGTGATGATGGTGAAGCGATAGAGGGGGATGCTGCGGAAGAGGTTGAGGTGATGGGGCGGGTGACGTTCTTCATCAACAGCTTGATGCAGGATGACAGGGTGGTGTGATGGGGCATGGGTGGGGCATAAAGTTACCGCGAAACGACGTTAGTTCATTGCACATGACAAATCGTATCGCGGCAACATAGCAGAAGTTACCGCACATCAATCCAACATCAAGCCACTTCGTTAAAAGACTTAATAGTCTCCAGATGAAGATGGCCTGCAGCACGGGAGTTCCCAGGAACGGGATCAGCGTGATGACGTCTTTACTGCTGAGTGAACTGCCGATCCCGAGCATGATCCCGCAGAACGAGAGGAGTGCCACGGGCAGCATAAAGGTTTTACCCAGTTGCTGGAAAAACTCCCACAGCGATATTTTTTGTGCTGCTTTCGCCGTCATAAAACGACTCCTTTATTGTTAAAATCAGTTTATCTGCTTCAATGCTGCGAGAAGATAAAACGTTTTATCAAAGTTTAGTGCGCGCTAAATCACATTCTCAGGCATTAACTGGTAGTATAAAGATAACGTATTGATAAAACGTTTTACCGATCTCATTTCAGGGAGTCACGCCGACACATGGCTGTAGCGAAAAAAATCACCATCAACGATGTCGCGCTGGCGGCGGGCGTTTCCGTCAGCACCGTTTCTCTGGTGCTCAGCGGAAAAGGGCGGATCTCGCCTGCAACCGGCCAGCGGGTTAACGAGGCGGTTGAACAGCTGGGCTTCGTGCGTAACCGCCAGGCGTCGGCGCTGCGCGGTGGGCAAAGCGGGGTGATTGGCCTGATTGTGCGGGATTTGACGTCTCCGTTTTATGCAGAGCTGACCGCCGGCTTAACCGAGGCGCTTGAAGCACAGGGGCGGATGGTCTTTCTGCTTCACGGCGGTCGCGAGGCCGATCAGCTTCTCTCCCGGCTCGACATGCTGCTTAATCAGGGTGTCGACGGGGTGATCGTCGCCGGGGCGTCGGGCGTGGGGAGCGAACTGTGCGAGCGCGCCGCCGAAAAAGGCGTGCCGCTGGTGTTTGCCTCACGCGCCAGCTACCTCGACGAGGCCGACACGCTGCGCCCGGATAACATGCAGGCCGCGCAAATGTTGACCGAGCATCTGATCCGTCGCGGGCATCAGCGCATTGCCTGGCTGGGAGGAAAAAGCTCGTCCCTGACCCGCGCCGAGCGGGTGGGCGGCTACTGCGCGACGCTGATTAAATACGGCCTGCCGTTCCACAGCGAGTGGGTCGTGGAGTGCGAATCCAGCCAGAAGAAAGCGGCGGAAGCGATAGGCTCGCTGCTGCGAAGCAGCCCGACGATCAGCGCCGTGATTTGCTACAACGACGTGATTGCCATGGGGGCCTGGTTTGGCCTGATCCGCGCCGGACGGCAGAGCGGCGAGGGCGGAGTGGAAACCTTCTTCGGCCACCAGGTGGCGCTCGGGGCATTCGCCGACGTCGGTGAAAGCGCGCTCGACGATCTGCCGATCGTCTGGGCCACCACCCCTGCGCGGGAGATGGGCTACACGCTGGCGGACAGAATCATGCAGCGCATCGAAAATACGGACGTGCAGGCCGGCCACCAGATTGTGGCGGCGCGACTGGTGACGGTGAAATAGTCCGAGCGCATCGCCCGGCGGCGCTGCGCTTGCACGGGCCTACAACGGCCCGGAATCGTAGGCCGGGTAAGCGTCAGCGCCACCCGGCAATAAACGCGGTGGCTGTTCTAGCTTCAGTTTTTCGGTTTATAAAGGCGAAATATTGCTAGGGAGAAACGAGATGATGACCGGATGTGGCTTGCAGAGAAACGAGATCCCCCCATCCTGATTAAGATTCACTCTGATGAGCGTCTAAGCCGGTTACTGTTCAGGACGCTCTCTGTTATTGGTACGAAAATTACTGTGCCACTACAGATGCATGATACAACTACTGCTACTCTGGTTGTATGGGATGGCTCTAAAGCAGGGCAAGCTGTTTATGTGTCCTGCTTTAGCGTGGATACTGCAATCATGGAAAAAGGAAGCAATAAATACTAAAACATGGTCGTTTTCTGCTTGGTGTTTCCTTTCTCATTTTCTATAAAAGTAAGCATTGAGGTCATCAAAAACGCTTATAGAGGTTTTGGCTTCACTATTTGTACTATTCAGGATTTACAGTTGCAAGGCATTCTGGTTGCCCGCGATTTTGGGGAATGATGAGATGCTTTTCTACAGCTGATACATGAAGAAGTCACTGATATATTCTTTGATAGTTGATTTTCGATACAGCTTCTCATTAAATACACCATATAGGGGTTGATACTTAGGCGTGATAAAAAATGAACACGCCTAAGTTTTTTATCTTGCGGGGACTTTAGGTAAGGTTTTTAAAAATACATCTTTATTTTTACTTGTGTCTGTTAAAAGTGTTAAGAATATTTTATCCGTAGGGGGGCAGGTGCTTTTGTTTAACAGAAACTCACCTAGTTTCTGTAATCGAGAATATTGCCCGTCCTCTTGGATTCTATGACGAAGCGTACCGTCATTTTTAACAACATCAACAAATGCAGAAACCATTTTAATATCAAAGTGTTCGAACATTTCCAATATTAAGGGAGCGGCGCCATTTGAATAAAAATTCTTCCTTCCGTACTGATAGCTTACACCACGATAACCAACATAAGTTTTGGTAATGGCTGAAACAAATTCAATAATATTATCTTCTGGGACGAAACTCGAAAAAGGTAATAATTGGGTTGCAGCTTTTTCCTCTTCTGACCAATTATCTAAAGACTCTGTAAGTTTATTAATGAGAGGCTCGATAATAACTTTGCGGGAAGCGGGGCTAATATACATCAGGCCATCTACCAATAGTATGAACTGTTGTGCCTTCTCTATCTTATTGTTGTTTCCAGAAACTAAATATTTGTCAAATTGTTGGCCGACTTTACGGCGATCTTCTTTAGAAAGTAACGCCCATAAAATAGGTGCGCAAAATTCAATATTGTTTCTGAGTTCACTTGATATATTGGCTGAGCAGTATGTGCCAAAAAAGCGAGAGGATAATTCACTGATATATATTTCAGGTAGGTCTGAAAAGGCTTGATTAACTGCTAGACTATTTTTGTTAAATGTTGCTGAATCCATTTCTGAAAGATATGTAGATATATCTATAATGGCTGGTGGAAACTCTTTAGAAAGAACGTATTTATTGCAATCATTGATCAAGTTCACTACTTTTATTAAATCAGGATCGCTACTTTGTGGGTGTCCACCAAATAAATTTCTGGTGTCTCTAGCTTGTTGTAATAGTTTCTGACCCTCTCGATCGATAACTCCTATTTTGAAAGCTCCATCTATTAAATCAAAGTCGTTCACATAATCCTGAAAATCTTCATACGTTTTAATTTCTTTTCTTTGTTTACACTCTTTGTTGAATAGATCGAGGCTACGATGAATTATTTTTTTACGTAAATCATCAACAACAGCATTCCAGTAAGCAGTGATGGCACTTCTATAACCTTTTACAGGAAGAACCCTTATTGCCTCTGAAATGTATGGGCAATCAACTACATCATGCCTCACAGTTGAGAGTGCGGTTTGTAACAATGTTACCTCTGTAGGATTGAGTGGAACTGGCGGCACTAAATGTGAACTTATCTCTGTACCCTTCATTTCGGTCTTTTCCTATTCCTTTCCATTTCTTTCTACTTTATTGAATTTGAAAAAGATATCAAGATAGTTCTTGTCAGTTTTTAGTGGAAAAAATGGCATAACATTATTAATACAAGGTAGTTTTCTATAACTTTTTGTTATTAAAGTTTTTTTATGTTTTTGCTAGTTCAGGTGTTTAGGGCTAAGGAGTTAATTGACCGTTCATAGTGAAACGGTTTCTTGTTCCCCACAAATGAGAATAACATAAGGTTAAAAAATCGTACTTTGTGTTGCAAAACTCTCTCTCAAAAGCTACTAATAATCATTTTTACATAGAAAATTCAATCTCCTACTTTCGATATTGACTCATGTAGCCGAAGAAGTTACCCATAATCTGGAAGCATGTTCGCAATCCTGCAAGAAACCTCATGTAAACCAAAAACCATTATTTCTTTCCACCCACATCACGCTTACAGTACTCCCACTGCGGCAAAATCCGCAGTCAGGCGTGGAAACCTGATCTATCACACGACGACACAGTTTTAGTGTCGGGGCAGCGCATATCCTTGTAAAATCAACGGTGGCGCTGATAGGGCAGTCGAAAGGCTGGCTGAAGACCGTGTGATTCAGTTTCCACCCCTGTCAGCGCCGCCACCCTCTGAGCGTGGAAACTTAGACGGTGGCTTGAAACATCACACGGAGGCTGCCCTATGGCTACGATCCCAACCCTTGCTAACCCTCAATCCACTAACAGTATTGCCTGCCAACTTCTTGACCTGCCGATATCCTCAACGCTGGATCTCTTCGAACTGACGGATTGCTGCTGCGCTTTTGTTAATGTGCTGCTGGAAACCCACGACAAAGCAGAGCGCTTAGCGCTGTGTGGCCGTCTGGCTTTTACTCTCGATGAGATAAAAAACCGATGCGATGAAGATTTACCGCCACATCTGGTTGAGCGACTGAGTACCGCGTTACCTGCGCAATCCTGCGTTCCGGATTGCTGGCAAGATACTGCGATGCTGGTGGGATATGCTCAGGCACTTAATCAGGCCCTGTTGAGTCAGACTCTGGCGAGCAATGTCTCGCAAGAACTTACTGGACTATTGCATGACCTGATTTATCTCCTGGCTGACTTTGTCAGAGAACCTTACCTGCCGCACTGAGGTCACGCCCGGCGGCGCTGCGCTTGCACGGGCCTACAACGACCCGGAATCGTAGGCCGGGTAAGCGTCAGCGCCACCCGGCAATAAAAAACCCCTCGTATGAGGGGTTTTGACGTTTACTGCTGAGGTGCCGCCGGTTCGGCTGGCGCGGCAGGTGCTGCCGGTTCAGGCATCCCCAGCGTCGGCATACCAAACATGCCGACGAAGTCTTCCAGCGGCATCTTGTCGCCGTTTAGCGTGACCTGGCCGTTGGCGTACTGCAGGCTGGTGGAAATCGTGTTGTTGTCCACCTTCGTGATGCGGAACATCTGACCCATGGCCGCCAGACCTTTCACCTGCTGGTTCGCCAGCTTGCCGGCGTCTTCATCGCCGTAGCCTTCCAGCTTCGCGATCTGGGTCATAAACTCGGTCGCCATATCCATTGGGATGGTCAGCTTGCTGTCGAGCGACTTCACGCTGCGATCCACTTCCTGCGCCAGCGTCTGCGGTTCACCCGTTGCGGTGGCCGGATCTTTCAGGAACAGAGAAAGGTTAAAGCTGGTTTCGCCCTTGCTATTTTTCCAGCTCAGCGGCGCAACGGTGATCACCGGCTCGCCCTTGAGCAGGATCGGCAGGTTGTTGAACAGTACCGCCATAGCCTGCTGCTGGTAAACCTCCGGGTTCTGCTGCAGCGCGGCATCGGTCAGCAGCGCCTGGCTCTCTCTGCTGTATTTCTGGCTGAATTCGTGCCACGCCTGGCCGTCAATATTGCCGATCTTCAGCGACAGTTTGCCGGTACCCAGATCCTGATTCTGCACTTTCAGGCTTTTAAGCGTGTAGTCCAGCTGCGTGTTGATGCTCTTTCCGTCTTTGGACACGTCGGATTTACCGTTGACGTCCATGCCTTCCAGCACGGCCATCTCTTTCCCTTCAACCGCAATGGCAACCTTGTCGAGAGACAGCTTCTGATCGCCGATACGCTCCTGGAAATCGGTCATTCGGCTGTTGCCGTCGGCTTTCAGGTTGTTGAAGGTGAGCTGCACCTTCTGGTTGTATTCATTCACGGCGTTGACCAGGCCGCTTTCCGCTTCCCCCGTCAGGGAGAAGACGTTGCCGTCGCGGTCCGCGTCAAGCTTGAAGTTGCCGCCGCTGAAGGCGACTTTCTCATTCTCTTTCTCGTAGTTCAGCGCTTTCAGCGCAATATCGGAACTCGTGTCACCGGCATAGCTGATGCGGGTGTTAATGTCGAAAGGCGATTCATTCTTCGCCAGGTCGAACAGCGGTTTGGTGACGTCGTTATTCACCAGCACGGTATGAACGGACGCCATAGACGGGATAAGGTTAAAGGACTTCAGCTGCGCCAGCGGAAGGGGACCGTGGCTCACCACCTCGTCCAGCACCACGCTCTGGCCCGGCTTCAGCCAGCCGTTTTCACTACCGGCAACCGGCTTCACCACCAGCTGCATACGGCTGGTGAATACGCCGCGGTGATAGTTCTGGTAGCTCAGCTCCAGACCCGCCTCCGGCGCGCTGCGCTTAATCTCTCCGTTAGCCTGCGCCACCATCTCAGCCAGGCGGCCTTCCAGCTGTTTCCCGGTAAACCAGGAGGCACCCGTCCAGACCACGCCCAACGCTACAATCACTCCAACCGCTACGACCGATTTTTTCATTGCGACTATCCCTAAAATGAAACCAGGCGGTAGAAACCGCCTGGAGATATTAAGCCTGCAACTAGCTTAGCAAGAGTTGTTAAAAAAATCAGTAAGTCCCTAATACCCGTCATACTTCAAGTTGCCTGTGCGTTGGCTTTCCTCGCTCACCCCAGTCACGTACTTATGTACGCTCCTGGGGATTCGCTGCGTCGCCGCCTTCATGCAACTCGAATTATTTAGGGTATAGCTTATTGAAAACGCGCGCCAGGCGACCAGTGCCGCTCACGCTGACCGGCGACTCGTTTGCCGCGACAAAAGCGGATTCACCCGGTTTCAGCACCAGACGCTGGTCGCCTTTGTGCAGCGTCGCTTCGCCCTCCACGCAGAACAGGATCGCCGCGCTCTCCTGAGCCACCGAGGTTTCGGCGCTGCTCAGGTCGTGCAGGGAGAAGGCAAAATCCTCAACCGGAATAGGGAAGTCCAGCTCTGCACCGTTCTTAATCGGCTGCGTCAGCAGCTCTGCGGCAGGTTTCGCCACGAACTTCACGTTGGCAACCAGCTCGGGAATGTCGATGTATTTTGGCGTCAGCCCCGCGCGCAGCACGTTATCGGAGTTGGCCATCACCTCCAGCGCCACGCCCTGCAGATAGGCGTGCGGGGTTTCCGCGAACAGGAACATCGCTTCGCCCGGGTTCAGCTTCACCACGTTTAGCAGCAGAGGAGAGAACAGGCCGCTGTCGTTCGGGTAGAACTCGGAAATCAGGCGAATGGTCTCCCACGGCTCACCGTGCTGGCTGTCCAGGGCGGCTTTCAGCACCGCCAGCGCGTGGGATTTTTCTTCACCCTGCATATTCAGCAGGCTGGCAAACAGCTGGCTCAGCGCGTCGGCGTTCGGGTTTTCAAGGAAGTGCGCGATAGCGTTATGGGCACCCGCGACCGGCTGCAGCAGGGAGATAATCTCTGAAAACTCGCGGAACGCGTTCATCGCCAGGAACGGCGTCAGCGCAAAGACCAGCTCCGGCTTGTGGTTAGGATCTTTGTAGTTACGCTCGGCGGCGTCTAACGGGATACCCGCTGCGTTCTCTTTCGCAAAGCCGATTTCAGACGCTTGCTTGTTCGGGTGAACCTGGATGGAGAGCGGCTGGTCGGCGCACAGCACCTTAAACAGGAACGGCAGTTCGCCAAAGCGTTCAGCCACCTTGTCGCCCAGCAGCGCGGCTTTATCGGCGTCGATGACGTCACGCAGGCTGCGAACCTGGCCGCTGGCGTCTTCAATTTTTGAGCTGCTCTTCGGGTGCGCCCCCATCCACAGTTCTGCCATCGGCAGGTTGTTCGGGTTCGCGATACCGTAGAGATCCGTTAACGCAGTTTTACTTCCCCAGGCGTAGTTTTGCACTGAGTTAATGAGTTTTTGCATTATCAAGCCCTGATTCAAATGTGGAATTAACTCCGCGTATTAAAGCAATAAACCACATGGAAGTAACCTGTGGATGTAAAAAGTCGTACTAGTCTCAGTTTTTGTTAAAAAATTGTGTAGGATAAGCTGACTCGCTTTTAAGCCGGGCAGCGGAACATCTGCCCTGAATAAACAGACCGAAGCAGTAAGTGAGAGAACAATGTCGAATAAACCCTTCCATTATCAGGATCCTTTCCCGCTGAGTAAGGATCGGACCGAGTATTACCTGTTAACCCGCGATCACGTCTCCGTCTCCGAGTTTGAAGGACAAGAGATCCTCAAGGTGGATCCGCAGGCGCTGACGCTGCTGGCGCAGCACGCATTCCACGACGCCTCGTTTATGCTCCGTCCTGCGCATCAGCAGCAGGTGGCCGATATTCTGAGCGACCCGGAAGCCAGCGAGAACGATAAATACGTTGCCCTGCAGTTCCTGCGTAACTCCGATATCGCGGCGAAAGGCATTCTGCCAACCTGTCAGGATACCGGCACGGCGATCATCGTCGGGAAAAAAGGCCAGCGCGTCTGGACCGGCGGCGGCGATGAAGCGGCGCTGGCGCACGGCGTCTATAACACCTACATCGAAGACAACCTGCGCTACTCGCAAAACGCCGCGCTGGATATGTACAAAGAGGTCAACACCGGCACCAACCTGCCTGCTCAGATCGATCTCTACAGCGTCGACGGTGACGAGTACAAATTCCTTTGTATCGCCAAAGGCGGCGGTTCAGCCAACAAAACCTATCTTTACCAGGAGACCAAAGCGCTGCTCACCCCGGGCAAGCTGAAAAACTACCTGGTTGAAAAGATGCGCACCCTCGGCACCGCGGCGTGCCCGCCGTACCATATCGCGTTTGTGATTGGCGGCACCTCGGCGGAAAGCACGCTGAAAACCGTGAAGCTGGCCTCAACCAAATACTACGACGGCCTGCCGACCGAAGGTAACGAGCACGGTCAGGCCTTCCGCGACGTGCAGCTTGAGCAGGAGCTGCTGGAAGAGGCGCGTAATCTGGGCCTCGGGGCGCAGTTTGGCGGCAAATACTTTGCCCACGACGTGCGCGTGATCCGCCTGCCGCGCCACGGCGCATCCTGCCCGGTCGGCATGGGCGTCTCATGCTCTGCGGATCGCAACATCAAGGCCAAGATCAACCGCGAAGGCGTGTGGATCGAAAAACTGGAAAACAACCCGGGCAAGTACATCCCGGAAGAGCTGCGTAAAGCGGGTGAGGGCGAAGCGGTTCGCGTTGACCTGAACCGTCCGATGAAAGAGATCCTGGCGCAGCTTTCGCAGTATCCGGTTTCTACCCGCCTCTCCCTGAACGGCACCATCATCGTGGGCCGCGACATCGCGCACGCGAAGCTGAAAGAGCGCCTGGACAACGGCGAAGGGCTGCCGCAGTACATTAAAGATCACCCGATCTACTACGCGGGCCCGGCGAAAACGCCTGAGGGGTATGCGTCCGGCTCGTTAGGCCCAACCACGGCGGGCCGTATGGACTCGTACGTCGACCAGCTGCAGGCCAACGGCGGCAGCATGATCATGCTGGCGAAAGGCAACCGCAGCCAGCAGGTGACGGATGCCTGCCACAAGCACGGCGGCTTCTACCTCGGCAGCATCGGCGGCCCGGCTGCTGTCCTGGCGCAGGGCAGCATTAAGAGCCTGGAGTGCGTGGAATACCCGGAACTGGGTATGGAAGCGATCTGGAAAATTGAAGTGGAAGATTTCCCGGCGTTTATCCTCGTGGATGACAAAGGCAACGACTTCTTCAAGCAGATCCAGTCGTCCCAGTGTTCGGCGTGTGTGAAGTAAATCTGTAATTGCCGGGTGGCGGCTTCGCCTTACCCGGCCTACGTGTCTGTAGGTCGGGTCAGCGTCAGCGCCACCCGACACCAAAAAGAGCGCACAAAGCGCCATAACGTTTCTCAGAAGTCATCAATACTTATCCCTTAAGCATGTGAGCAATCCCGCTTTTGTTATCAAGGAGAAAGTAATGACCACGGTACGCCATGAGAAAGACTCGATGGGCGCCATCGACGTCCCCGCCGACAGGCTATGGGGCGCACAAACCCAGCGTTCGCTGGAGCATTTTCGTATCTCGACTGAAAAAATGCCCGTCTCGCTAATTCAGGCGCTGGCTCTCACCAAACGCGCGGCGGCGAAAGTGAACCAGGATTTAGGCCTGCTGGCGGCAGATAAGGCCACCGCCATCATCAACGCCGCTGACGAAGTGCTGGCGGGCAAGCATCCTGAAGAATTCCCCCTCGCCATCTGGCAGACCGGCTCCGGCACCCAAAGCAACATGAACATGAATGAAGTGCTGGCGAACCGAGCAAGCGAGCTGCTGGGCGGCGTGCGCGGCATGGAGCGTAAGGTCCATCCAAACGATGACGTCAACAAAAGCCAGAGCTCCAACGACGTCTTCCCCACGGCGATGCACGTGGCGGCGGTGATTGCTGTCCGCGAGCAGCTTATCCCGCAGCTCAACGTGCTCAAATCCACGCTCAGCGAGAAAGCGCAGGCCTTTAGCGATATCGTCAAAATTGGCCGTACGCACCTGCAGGACGCCACGCCGCTGACCCTCGGCCAGGAGATTTCCGGCTGGGTGGCGATGCTGGAACATAACCTGAAGCACATTGAATACAGCCTGCCGCATCTGGCAGAGCTGGCGCTCGGCGGCACGGCGGTCGGGACCGGGTTAAACACCCATCCGGAATACGCGGTGCGGGTGGCTCAGGAGCTGGCAAACATCACCGGACAGCCGTTCGTCACGGCGCCCAACAAGTTCGAAGCGCTGGCGACCTGCGATGCGCTGGTTCACACCCACGGCGCGCTGAAAGGGCTGGCGGCCTCGCTGATGAAAATCGCTAACGACGTGCGCTGGCTGGCCTCAGGGCCGCGCTGCGGCATCGGTGAAATCAGCATTCCGGAAAACGAGCCGGGTAGCTCCATCATGCCGGGTAAAGTGAACCCGACCCAGTGCGAAGCCATGACCATGCTCTGCTGTCAGGTACTGGGCAACGACGTGGCCGTCAACCTGGGCGGTGCGTCCGGCAACTTCGAGCTGAACGTCTATCGCCCGATGGTCATCCACAACGTGCTGCAATCGATTCGTCTGCTGGCGGACGGGATGGAGAGCTTTAACGAGCACTGTGCGGTAGGGATTGAGCCCAATCGCGAACGTATCAGCCAGTTGCTCAATGAATCCCTGATGCTGGTGACGGCGCTGAATACCCATATTGGCTACGACAAAGCCGCCGAGATCGCCAAAAAAGCGCATAAGGAGGGGCTGACGCTGAAAGCCTCCGCCCTGGCGCTGGGGTATCTGACGGAGGCGGAGTTCGACGCCTGGGTGCGCCCTGAGGCGATGGTCGGCAGCCTGAAGTAATTAACTTGCTACGTACAGGTGCAGCCGCGGAATAATCAGCTGCAGCGGCTGCGCCTGAGGTCGATAACGGTGCTGGACATTCTCCGCATCGTAATTCAAAAGCTCACCAATATCCGGCACGATGGCCCCCCGATCGGCATCGTAAAGCGCAATCAGCGGCGTCGGGCAGGCATACTGCACCTGTTTTTGCTGGCCGGAATACCAGACGCGGGCGATAGGCTGCACCTTCACCGGGCGCTTTATCTTCAGGCGCGCGTCCGCCGGCAGCGAGGCGATGCTGTGGTACTCCTGCTCGAGGCGCTCGATCCACTGTTCACGCGACCACGGTGCGACGGTGCGCGGCGTCTTCAGGCTTTTTTCCAACTGGGCCAGGATCTCATCCCGGGTAAAGTTTTTAATGATGTGCTTATTCGCCCAGCCGAAGCGCAGCGTGGCGGGGTGACGCAGCACCGTCAGCGTGCGATAGGCATTCAGGGTAATCAGCCCCGGAAGCTGGCGGTGCACCCATTCAAACCGGGCGGCCGGGGGAAGGCCGGACTCTTCGGTAACAATCTTCTCAAATGCCGCTTTCAGGGTGTTGATATGGTGTATGTGAGTTTCCAGCGCCTCGCGCGCGGCCCCATCGGTTTGCAGGCAGATCACGCCAGGCAGACGTACGGCCGCCTTGCTGCTGCGGTTTTCTGACTGCTGCTGGATAAACAGGCGACGATAGTGTTTCAGCGCCAGCTCAAGGGCGGCGCTGCCGATGTGCTGTTTCACGTCGATGGCGTCCAGCGGGTCGTGCTCCGCGCCTTTGGCCACGTCGGGGAGGGTAAAGACGCGCGCGGCCAGCAGTCGGCAGGTCTGCAAACGTTCGGTCAGGTTCAGAAGCTCGTGTTCTATTTCCCGAAACGTGCTGTTCAGCCGTTCGAGGAGATCGTAGGTCGCCATAAGCACTCTCATTAGTTACAACATACTTATCATATAGCACAGCACGCCGGGTCAGGCCAGCTTGCGGTTGAGGTCAGGCAGGAACGGGAAGGGCGATGTTATGGTATACCGGCCAGCTAAAGCAGAAGCGCGCGCCGCCCAGTTCGCTCTCTTCGCAATGCACCGTGCCGCCCATGGCCTGCGCGATCGAGTAGACAATGGCCAGCCCCAGGCCACATCCGCCGGTGGCGCGATCGCGGCTGGGATCGAGGCGGACAAACGGCTCAAACACGGTTTCTCGCGCTTCCGGAGCGATACCCGGCCCGTCATCTTCCACCGTCAGGCTGGCCTGATTGCCCTGCAGGTCCAGGCCAATCTGTAGCGTACTTTCGCTGTAGCGCATGGCGTTGTTCATCAGGTTGTCCAGCACGCGCTCCATCAGGCGCATATCGATTGCGCCGTAATCTCCCGGGGTGACGCGCGTCAACAGCGTGCGCTGCGGGTTCACGCTCTGAACGTCATCAATGTGGGTTTGCAGCCAGGCGGGCAGGTCCGGCGTGCTGAGGTTAAGTTCGTTTTGCGGACGGTCGAGGCGCGCATAGGTCAGCAGCTCCTCAATCAGCGCTTCAAGCTGGCCAATATCGCGGTTTAGCGCCTGAGACTCGGCTTCCGTCAGATTCTCGCTCATCTCCAGACGATAGCGCAGGCGCACCAGCGGCGTGCGCAGCTCGTGCGCAATCCCGTCGATCAGCTGCTTCTTACTGGCGATAAGGGCATTGATGTTATCGGCCATCTGGTTAAAGGCCACCCCCAGACGTTCAAAGCTGGAACCGCTGTCGAAGTGAATCCGCTCGGTAAAGTGCCCCTCGCCAAAACGCTGCGCGGCGGATTCCAGCTTGAGCATGTCCTGCCAGTGTGGGCGCATCCAGATAAAGACCGGAAACGCGAGCGAAATGGCGATAAACGCCATCAGCGCCATGTCCAGCAGACGCATCTGGTGCAGATAATAGAGATAGGGCACCGGCCCGACGGCCAGCACGTAATGGCTGCGCGGAATACGCTGGATGAAGGTGTATTTCTCATCCAGCGCGACGATATCCCCGTCGCGCAGGCGCTGCATGGCGGGCGGATCCAGTTCAAAATTTTTTAACGGCTCAATGCGTAAATCGAACGACAGATTCAGATCCAGCTCTTTGAGGGTGTTCGCCCAGTCGTGCGGCGGGATCTCTCTTAGCTCGCTGCGCATCAAATAGAGCGAGCTTTTCATCAGATCGTCCAGAGACTGCCTGCCCGCACGTTCGGCGGTGAATTTATAAACCAGCCCGACCAGCATGGTCATGACCAGGAAGCAGACAAACAGCAAAAGATAAAACTGCACAAACAGCTTTTTCATTGGGTCTCACCGGAAAAACGCGATAGGCAGAATATACATGAAAAAACGCACCTGTTTTCATGTCTGTGGTGCCTGTTACATTGCGCGTGCGTTTGTTTTGACCTTGGCGATGAGTTTTTCCGTTACGGCCAGGCCTTCCGCAATGTGCGCATCAATCACGGCAGCCCCAAATTCGTTAATTAAATCCAGAAGCAGTTCGTAAGACTGAATGAGTTCCAGCAGATCAAAGAGCGCTTTTTGATCGGCGCGTGAAGGGGTGGAGGGGCTAAGCGCTATCTGATTAACAATCCATTCAAGATTGGTTTTGATGACTTCTACCTCATGGTAGCTATACATATTTCATGGGCTTAAATCCTCAAATCAAGATTTTATGGGAAGGAATGAGTGGAACAGGTGTGAGCAGGTAGCGGGCCAGAAATGGCCTAAAAGAAATGTGAATGTTAATTATGGATTAGTTTGCGTGCTTAGCAAGTTAATTGTTGCGCAAACGTAAAAATAAACGCGTGAAATGAAGGCATGGCTGTGTAATGCCTTCATTTCGTGCTTGTTCAGTGAGCGGAAAGCGACATCAGGTTTCCCAGGCGTGCGGGGCAAACAGATAGCCCTTGTTACGCACGGTTTTAATGCGGTAGGGCTCGGTGGCGTTATCCTGCAGCTTTTTGCGCAGACGCGAAATCGCCACGTCAACGCTGCGGTCCATGCCGTCATAGCTCACGCCGCGCAGGTTTTTCAGCAGCGCGTCGCGGTCCATGATTTGCCCGGCATGGGTGGCCAGCTCCCACAGCAGGTCAAAATCGGCGGTGGAGAGGGCGATAAGCTCGCCCGAGAGCAGCACCTGGCGGTTGATGGGGTCAATAGACAGCGTCCCGAAGCGCATCGCCTTGTGCGGCGTCAGAGACGGCGCGGGCGCTTCGCGTTCGATGGTGGCGTGCTGGCGCAAATGCAGGCGCAGGCGCGCAAGCAGGACGGCAGGCGGCGTGGTTTTCAGAATGTAGTCATTGGCACCCATCTCCAGCGACAGGATGTGGTTCATATCGCTGTCCAGGGAGGTGAGCAGGACGATAGGGCCCTCCCACCGGGCGCGCAGGTCGCGGCAGAGGGTCATGCCGTCTTTGCCAGGCAGCATGATATCCAGCAGCACCAGATCAGGATTTTCACGGACGACCACCTCTTCGGCACGATCGCCGCGAGGCTCAACGATGACGTCCATATCGTGTTTACCCAGATAGGCGGCGATCAGCTGTCCGACTTCGGGTTCGTCTTCAACATAAACAATCTTATTCATACAGCGTCTGTTTTCGTGAAAAAAGCCAACATACACCGCGAAACCTTAACCTTCCATTAATCTTTCTAAATTAACCCCGGTTCCGTTATTCTGATCCATATTGTGAGTCGATTGTTATAGGGAAAAGTATGGGGCTGGTGATCAAAGCCGCGCTGGGCGCGCTGGTGGTATTGCTGATTGGCATTCTGGCAAAAACGAAAAATTACTACATTGCCGGGCTGATCCCACTCTTCCCAACCTTCGCGCTGATTGCTCACTATATTGTGGCTTCCGAGCGGGGCACGGAAGCGTTGCGCACGACCATCGTATTCGGCATGTGGTCTATCATTCCGTATTTTCTCTACCTGCTTTCGCTGTGGTATTTCACCGGCTTTCTGCGTCTTCCCCTGGCGCTGAGCGGGGCGGTGGTCTGCTGGGGGCTCAGCGCTTGGGTATTAATTTTCTTCTGGAGCCGCTTCCACTAGCGCAGCGGTCGGCCGCCGTCCACGGCAAAGGTTCTGCCGGTGACGTAGCAGCTGGTGAGCAGGTAATCCACAAGGTCGATCACCTCTTTCTCGCCAGGGGCGATTTTCATCAGCGACTTATTCAGCGCCTGCTGGCGATACTCCGCATCATCGTTTTCGTTAAACAAAATCATCGCCGGGGCGATGGCGTTCACCTTTACCTCCGGCGCGAGCTTGCGGGCGAACGAGCGGGTCATGTTATCCAGCGCGGCCTTGCTGGCCGCGTAGGCAATGTGCTTGTCGCTGCCGCGCTCCACCACATAGTCGGTGAAATGAATGATATCGCCCGCAGCATGCCCGTGCCCGCGCAGCAGATCCTGCAGCGCGTGGTTGAGCAAATAAGGGGCATTAACGTGGATCTGCAGCATCGCGGAGAGCGTTTCGCTCAGCGATGTACCGGGTTTCTCGGCCCGCCACGCGCTGGCGTTATGGATCACGGCGCGTAGCCCCGTCGTGGTGGATTTTACCTTTTCCGCAAAAGCCTGAATGCCTTCATCGGTTGAAAAATCAGCCTGAATGCAGACCGCCCCGGCCTTGCGTAACCCTTCAATCGACGGGTATTCCGTACGGTAGCTGACGATGACCGGATGGTGAAGGTTGAGAAAGTGATGGGCGAGGGCGAGGCCGATACGGCGGCCTCCACCGGTGATCAGTATGGGGCGAAGCGGTGCATTTCCCATCGTATTCTCCTTTACAGTTCAACAATGGGAAAGCCGATGCTATCCCATTAACATCCAGGTTGCCGGTACGGCAGCAACCAGTAATAGTCCAATTAGTGCCATTTCACGGCGTTTCAGCGCGTTCTCCAGCTGGTGCGTGCGGCGGGCGTAGATAAACACCAGCAGCCCCGGCGCGTACAGCACCACCGACAGCAGCAGGTGCATTGGCCCGGAAGCATACAACAACCACAGGCCGTAAATACAGGCTCCGACACCCACGACATAATGCGCCGGACGTGTGGCAATTTTTAACAGATACGCACCCACTAAGAAATAGGGTACCAGAATCATCTCCGAGGCGATGGTCAGCAGCGTGTTATAGTCTGAACCTGTGAGCCAGATCAGCACCAGGCAGATCTGAACGCTGATGTTGGTCAGCCACAGTGAGGCCGACGGCGCGCTGTTTTTGTTTTGACGCGCAAACAGTCGTGGAAACGCCTTGTGCGTCGCGGCCAGGAACGGCACTTCAGCCGCCATGATGGTCCAGCTCAGATACGCTCCGCAGACGGAGATGATGAGACCCGCGGCAATCACCACGTCGCCCCAGGGACCGAGCATTTTCACCATCAGGCCTGCCATCGACGGGTTACGCATTTCGGCCAGCTCAGGACGCGCCACCACGCCCAGCGACAGCAGCGTCACCAGCAGATAGACGCCGAGCGCCGCCAGGACGGCCAGCAGCGTGGCGCGGCCCACGTCGCGTTTATTGCGGGCGCGGGCAGAAACCACCACCGCGCCTTCAACACCGATGAATACCCACAGGGTAATCAGCATCGTGTTTTTCACCTGTTCCCAGACGGGAACCCCCAGCGCAACGCCGCTGAAGTCGAGCTTAAATACGTCCATACGGAACGCAATAAAGGCCAGAACGATAAACAGGCCGAGCGGAACCAGCTTGGCAAGCGTTGCCACCAGGTTGATGCTGGCGGCCGTCTGTACGCCACGCAGCACCAGCCAGTGAACGAACCACAGCAACACCGAGGCGCCCACGATAGACTGCCAGGTATTGCCGTCACCAAAGAGGCGCAGCTCCGGCGTGTCGGTAAAGAAACTGAGCGCGGAGAAGACGATCACCAGATAAGAGACGTTGGCGATAACGGCGCACAGCCAGTATCCCCACGCGGAACAGAAGCCAATCAGCTCGCCGAAACCCTCACGTGCATAGGTAAAAATGCCGCCGTCGAGATCCGGGCGAATACGGGTGAGCAGCAGCATGGCGAAGGCCAGCAGCAATATGCCGACCCCGGTAATCCCCCAGCCAATGATGAGCGCGAAAGGGCTGGCGACGGCCGCCATGTTTTGCGGCAAACTGAATACGCCTGCACCCAGCATTGAGCTTAAAACGAGTGCAGTCAGAGCACTCAGGCCAAGTTTCTTTTCCATTGGCTTCCTGTTATGAAAGGTCAAAATCCAGAATAATTATTTCGCTCAGGCGCATAAAAATGGTGGATCACACTAAGGCGCGGGATTTTACGGAGTGTAACGAAAGCATGCAATGACGTGTGGCAGAAATTCAAAAAAAGTAACAAAAAAGGCGGCATTGCGCCGCCTTTCGTAAACGATTTTGTTACTTGTACAGATCGGCACTAATGGTCACGTTGTTACCACGTTCCTGCCACTGGCGGGTGATGTGGTAGAACTTCGCCCCTTTCTTCGCCGCACGCTTCGCGACCTGGTAAGAGACTTCCGTCATGTTGCCGTAGTTGCCGGTAAACTTAATGCTGTCGAACGGCACCATCTGCGCGGCAGTGGCGTTGTTCAGCTCTTCAATTTTGGTACCGTCTGGCAGCGTAACGGAGTAACGGCCACCTTTCGTGGACTGCGTTTCAAAGAAACGGCCCACTTCAGCGCTTGGAGCCGCCGTCGTTGCGACGCCTGGGATTTCAACTTTCTTCGCTTCTTCGCCGCCTTTCGCTATTGCCGCGCGGCCTGCTTCTGAATTAGCAGGGATGGCATCCGGGCTTTGCAGAACGCGTTTTTTCGCATCTTTTTTATAGATGAACGCGGTAATACGCTGGTTGCCGCCCTGGTTAGCATCGACCTGACGCACGATGAAGAAAGAGTAGGCCCCTTTTTCTTTCGCGGCTTTGGTGATGGCATCGTTCACTTCAGGCTGGCTGCGGTAGAAGCCCTGAACAGTGACGGTGTCGTAAGGTTCCAGCTCAATCGCCTGATCTTTCGGCAGCTCAACAACACCGTTGATCACGCGGTTTTTCGGCGCGTCAGCTTTTGGCGCATTGTCCTTGAACAGGGCAATGGTCACGCGCTGATTGCCGCTGTTGCCGTAATCGGACTGGTCAACCACATAAAACGAAGCCGCCCCGTTTTTATCTGCGGCTTTTGATGCAGCGGCGACGGCGTCGCCAATAGAATTATAACGACCCACAATGACCGTATGGTCAAAAGGTTTTAACGCTGCCGCTTGCTCCGGCGTTAACTCTGTTGCGGCATTCGCAGACAGGGCGGTCGCGGAAAGAAGTGCGGACGCCAGGAGTGTGTTCTTAAGCTTCATAAAAATGATCCTTCGCCTTGCGCAAACCATGTACTGGTATTGTTGTTAATTTGAGACGGTCCCGATTATTGCATTTAAAACCCGTCGCTGTCTGCGCCATTTTTCACTGCCTGTGCTTACTGAATCACCGAATTCGATAACATTTAGTGATATGTGGAAAAAACACGCGTTTGACAAGTAAAACTGATAAAGCATATGACTTTTACAAGTTAATTTAATGTTAATAAGATGTTCTCTTATGGCGCTATATCATGTTTTTACCGCTTCGCTTGCGCGATTTATCGGTTCTGGCAATGAATTTAAGGTAAATATCACTGTCAGTGACGCCGATCGCTTATTTTTCACAGATAAAGTAAGAAATAGTGTTTTCTGGCGGTAGATCGCGGGCGCTATTTTCAGTAGGTTATAGACAGTTTGTTACTGTTTTATTTTCCGGGGTTAATTCTGTCCCGTCGCTCGCGCGATGGCGAAAATTGATACAAACCGCGGGCATTTATCGATAAACCATCATCAAAAACCGATGGAAGGGAAAACTATGCGTATTGGGGTACCAAAAGAACGGTTAGCCAATGAAACCCGCGTAGCGGCAACACCGAAAACGGTGGAGCAACTGCTTAAGCTGGGTTTTACGGTCGCGGTTGAAAGCGGCGCAGGCAAGCTGGCGAGTTTCGATGACGAGGCCTTTATCCAGGCTGGTGCGGAAGTGGTCAACGGTGCTGAGGTCTGGCAGTCGCCGGTGATTCTGAAGGTGAATGCACCGGAAGAGAGTGAGATTGCGCTGCTGAATCCCGGCACCACGCTGGTGAGCTTTATCTGGCCTGCGCAAAACCCTGAGCTGATGGAAAAGCTGGCGGCCCGTGGCGTGACCGTGATGGCGATGGACTCCGTGCCCCGCATATCGCGCGCGCAGTCGCTGGATGCCTTAAGCTCCATGGCAAACATTGCCGGCTACCGCGCGATTGTTGAAGCGGCCCACGAATTTGGTCGTTTCTTTACCGGTCAAATCACCGCTGCGGGTAAAGTCCCTCCGGCGAAAGTGATGGTGATTGGAGCGGGCGTGGCGGGTCTTGCCGCTATCGGTGCGGCAAATAGCCTGGGCGCTATCGTACGCGCCTTTGACACCCGCCCTGAAGTGAAGGAACAGGTCCAGAGTATGGGCGCCGAATTCCTTGAACTGGACTTCAAGGAAGAAGCCGGCAGCGGCGACGGCTACGCGAAGGTGATGTCCGAAGCCTTTATCAAAGCCGAAATGGCACTCTTCGCCGCCCAGGCGAAAGATGTCGACATTATTGTCACCACCGCGCTGATCCCGGGTAAACCGGCGCCGAAGCTGATCACCCGTGAGATGGTTGACTCCATGAAGCCGGGCAGCGTGATTGTCGACCTGGCGGCGCAAAACGGCGGTAACTGCGAGTATACCGTTGCCAATCAGGTGACCACGACCGCGAACGGCGTGAAGGTGATCGGCTATACCGATCTGCCGGGCCGTCTGCCAACGCAGTCTTCTCAGCTCTATGGCACCAACCTGGTCAACCTGCTGAAGCTGCTTTGCAAAGAGAAAGACGGCAACGTTACCGTTGATTTCGACGATGTCGTGGTCCGCGGCGTGACCGTGGTCCGTGAAGGTGAAATTACCTGGCCTGCGCCGCCGATTCAGGTCTCTGCCCAGCCTCAGACGGCACCGAAAGCGGCACCCGCGCCAAAAGAACCCGCTAAACCGGCTTCTCCATGGCGTAAATACGCGATCATGGCGCTGGTGATTATTCTCTTCGGCTGGCTGGCTGACGTCGCGCCGAAAGAGTTCCTCGGCCACTTTACCGTCTTCGCGCTCTCCTGCGTGGTGGGCTACTACGTGGTGTGGAACGTCTCACATGCGCTGCATACCCCGCTGATGTCGGTCACTAACGCCATCTCCGGGATCATCGTGGTAGGTGCGTTACTGCAGATTGGTCACGGCGGCTGGATCAGCTTCCTGAGCTTTATCGCGGTGCTGATCGCCAGTATCAATATTTTCGGTGGTTTCACCGTGACTCAGCGCATGCTGAAAATGTTTCGTAAAGGCTAAGGGGTAGCATATGTCTGGAGGATTAGTCACAGCTGCATACATTGTTGCTGCAATCCTGTTTATTTTCAGTCTGGCGGGGCTTTCCAAACACGAAACGTCTCAGCAGGGAAATAACTTTGGTATCGCCGGGATGGCGATTGCGCTGATTGCCACCATTTTCGGGCCGGATACCGGCAACGTAGCGTGGATCCTGGTGGCGATGATCGTCGGCGGTGCGATTGGTATTCGCCTGGCAAAACGCGTTGAAATGACCGAGATGCCGGAGCTGGTTGCCATTCTGCACAGCTTCGTTGGCCTGGCGGCGGTGCTGGTGGGCTTCAACAGCTACCTGTACCACGAACCGGGTCTTGAACCGATTCTGGTGAACATTCACCTGACGGAAGTGTTCCTCGGTATCTTCATCGGTGCGGTGACCTTCACCGGCTCCATTGTGGCATTCGGCAAACTGCGCGGGAAGATCTCCTCTAAACCGCTGATGCTGCCAAATCGTCATAAGCTAAACCTGGCGGCGCTGGTGGTGTCGTTTGTCCTGCTGGTGGTCTTCGTGCGTACCGAAAGCGTGGGGCTGCAGGTGCTGGCGCTGCTGGTCATGACCATTATTGCGCTCGCCTTTGGCTGGCACCTGGTGGCGTCCATCGGCGGTGCCGATATGCCGGTGGTGGTTTCGATGCTGAACTCCTACTCCGGTTGGGCGGCAGCGGCGGCGGGCTTTATGCTGAGCAACGACCTGCTGATCGTCACCGGTGCCCTGGTGGGTTCTTCCGGTGCGATCCTGTCCTACATCATGTGTAAGGCGATGAACCGTTCGTTCATTAGCGTCATCGCCGGTGGTTTCGGCACCGATGGGTCTTCTTCCAGTGCGGATGAAGAAGTGGGCGAGCACCGTGAAATTTCTGCGGAAGAGACCGCAGACATGCTGAAAAACTCGCACACGGTCATTATCACCCCAGGCTACGGCATGGCGGTGGCGCAGGCGCAGTATCCGGTGGCGGAAATCACCGAGAAACTGCGCGCGCGGGGCATCAAGGTGCGCTTTGGTATTCACCCGGTGGCAGGGCGTCTGCCGGGCCACATGAACGTGCTGCTGGCGGAGGCGAAAGTGCCTTACGACATCGTGCTGGAAATGGATGAGATCAATGATGATTTCTCTGATACCGACACGGTTCTGGTCATCGGGGCCAACGATACCGTTAACCCTGCTGCACAGGACGATCCGGGCAGCCCAATTGCCGGTATGCCGGTGCTGGAAGTGTGGAAGGCGCAGAACGTAGTCGTGTTTAAACGTTCCATGAATACCGGCTATGCCGGGGTTCAGAACCCGCTGTTCTTCAAAGAGAACACCCACATGCTGTTTGGCGACGCCAAAGCCAGCGTGGATGCGATTCTGAAAGCGCTCTGACAGGGTAAAGCCCGGTGGCGCAAGCTTACCGGGCCTACCAAACCCGTAGGCCGGGTAAGGCGTAGCCGCCACCCGGCAAAAAAAACCGCCGGTTCGCCGACGGTTTTTTTTCATCTTGCGGATCAATCGTCTTCCGGATCGTCCAGCTCAACCGGCGTCTGGTACTCATCCGGCTTAATGACCAGCAGGTCGCAGCGCAGATGGTCGATCACCTGTTCGGCGGTATTGCCGAGAAACGCGGCAGAAATACCGGTCCGGCCGATGGTGCCCAGCACCACAATCCCCGCCTGCAGGTGTTCCGCCAGGTCCGGGATCACCTCTTCAGGCAGCCCTTTCTCCACGTGGGTCATTTTCTCATCAATGCTGAATTTCTGGCGCAGCGCTTTCATGGCCAGAAGGTGCTGACCGCGGATCGCGTCGTTGTACACGCTCGGGTCAAATTCCGGTAGCTCAATGGCAATGTTAATCGGGGTGACCGGATAGGCGCCTACCAGATGCACTTCGGTATGATTCACCTGGTCGGCAAGCTGGATGGTCTCCTTCACCAGCTTCTCGTTGAGCGAATTATGGTAATCCTCTTCGCTCGCGAGGTTTACCGCCACCACGGCTTTCCCGCCTTCCGGCCACGGCTGGTCTTTCACCATCCAGACCGGGCAAGGGCATTTGCGCAGCAGGTGCCAGTCGGTCGGGGTGAAGATCACGGATTCCAGCTTGTCGTGCTGGTGCGCCATCTTCAGCAGCAGGTCGTGCCCCCCGGCGACAACTTCCTGGATGATGGCTTCGAAAGGCCGGTTGTGCCAGACCACTTTGATATCAATAGGCACACCCGCTTCCAGGTAATACTTCGCCTGTTCGCGGATCCACGCGGTACGCTGGCTGATGACGCCCTGACGCATAGCGGTGCGTTCGTCAGGCGACAGAAGGGTGGTCATCTCATACGAGAAGTCATAGATCGGCAAAAACGCTTTGATTTTGCCACCAATCCGTTGATGTAAATACACAGCACGTCGTAATGCCGGCTGATCGTCCTGGTTCGGATCGATAGCTACCAGCATGTTTTGATACTTGGCCATACAGGTCTCCTTACTACTGTCACCACAGTCTGTAATTAAAAGAGTAACCTATATATCCTGAATGAAACAGAGGGGAGGTTTTGCCAGATCAATAATTCATGAAAATTTATCAGAGGAAAAGTACCGTGGTCGTCACCGCGATAAAGGCAATAAACAGCAGCACCATCACCGCTATCGCAAAGGTCGTGGAGTCCTGAACGTAGGTTTTTTCCTCCCCCTTCATCGGGCCGACAAGCATGATCCAGATGAAGATAAAGGTTACGGAGGCAATCACGACTGAAACGAAAAACAAACTTTCTCTCAATTCATAACCTCAACGTGAACCTTTCAGGCGCTGGGTGGGGACGTGCTGCGGTGAAAATCTCGGATAACGGAAGCGTTGCTGTGCCAGAACGATAAATCTGGATTATTTATCGCTCTGGCAGCACGCATGCGGAGAGTTATGCCACGTTGCGGGCATGACCGGCAAGCACGGCCAGCGCTTCACCGTTTTCGATAGTAATGTATTTACCCTTAACGGCCAGCATCCCGCTTTTCTGGAAACGACCCAGCAGACGGCTAATGGTTTCCACGGTCAGGCCCAGGTAGTTACCGATATCACCGCGCGTCATGGTCAGACGGAATTCACGCGGCGAGAAGCCACGCTCGGCGAAGCGGCGGGAGAGGTTGTAGATAAACGCGGCCAGGCGCTCTTCCGCGTTCTTTTTGGAAAGCAGCAGAATCATGTCCTGATCGCCTTTGATCTCGCCGCTCATCAGACGCATCATCTGCTGGCGCAGGTTAGGCATCTTGCCGGACAGATCGTCCAGGGTTTCAAACGGGATTTCGCAAACCATCGAGGTTTCGAGTGCCTGAGCAAAGCTCGGGTGATGGCCCGTACCGATGGCGTCAAAGCCCACCAGGTCGCCCGCCAGATGGAAGCCGGTGATCTGCTCATCACCCTGTTCGGTGATGGTATAGCTCTTAATGGTGCCAGAACGGATAGCATAGAGCGATTTCAGTTCGTCTCCCGCTTTAAACAGCGTCTGCCCTTTCTGAATAGGCTTTTTGCGCTCGATGATATTATCAAGCTGATCGAGTTCATGCTCATTCAGGGTAAACGGGATACAGAGCTGGCTGATGCTGCAATCCTGGCAATGGATAGCACAACCGCCAGACTGAATGCGTCGTATAATTCGCTTTTCCGGGATCATAGGTTTGCTCAAGCCTTAATTGATATTGGTCAATTTTAACATCTTTTTGGTAAGTACGTAAGCCTGACAAACCTTCAATAAGGACAAGAGACGGCAACGTGTTGCCATCTTCTTGAAATTCCACAGCTTGATTATGGATTTTTAGCCTAACCGGTAGAAAATTAAGCACTAAAAGCCTGGCAACTAGAGCAAAAGATACCCTTCGTGACGCAGTAACCACTCTTTTCGCTGCACGCCGCCGGCATAGCCGGTTAGGGTGCCGTTGCGGCCAATGACGCGATGGCAGGGCACCACAATGCTGACCGGGTTAGCGCCGTTTGCGGCACCCACCGCGCGTGCGGCGCCTGCGCGGCCTAGCTGCTCCGCGAGCTGGCCGTAATGCATCACCTGCCCGCAGGGTATAGACCGCAGCGCCTGCCACACTTCGCGCTGAAAAGGCGTGCCTGCCGTGGCGGTCGGCAGAGTATCAATGATGCTGAGATCGCCTTCGAAGTACGCCGCAAGCCTGTCGCTCAGCCCACCCGGGTTGCTGGCCCGGATACGTTCATACCCCTGTGAGCGGTAGTGAATCGCAAGCAGTTCTTCCATGCGGTCGCTGTGCTCTTCCCACTCAACCGCGCGCAGGCAAAACTGCTCGTCCGCGATCACCCACAGCGGGCCAAGCGGCGTCGCAATCTTGTCTTCGAGTAATCTCAGCATCCTTATTCCTTTAGTTCAGCCTCGGGGAGATCCCCGGCCCAATCGGCAGGCCGACAAGATACCACGCCACCAGCATCACCAGCCATACCCCTAAAAAGATAAGCGGGTAGGGTAAAACCAGCGAATAGTAGGTACCCAGTTTGGCTTCCGGCCTGTAGCGCTGCAGGAAGCCTAAGAACAGCGGAACAAACGGCGAAACCGGCGCCAGCGGGATCACCGAGGAGTCCGCAATGCGGAACAGGATCTGGGCAAACGCCGGGTGGAACCCGAGCATCATAAACATCGGCACGAAGATCGGCGCCAGAATCGACCAGATGGCGGAGCCGCTGGCGATAAACATGCACAGCAGGGAGGACAGCAGCGCCAGGCCGACAAACGCCGGGACGCCGCTTAACCCGGCAGCCTCCAGCGCGTCGGTGAGGCCCACGGCCATAAACTTACCCATGTTGCTCCAGTTAAACATCGCCACAAACTGCGCCAGCGGGAACACCATCACGATAAACCCCGCCATCTCTTTCATCGGCTCGATCATCAGCTGCGGCAGATCGCCCTGGCGGCGGATTTTGCCGGTGGCGATGCCGTAGGCGAGCGAAACGACAAAGAAGAAGAGAATAATCAGCGGCACGATGCCCTGAATAAACGGCGACGGCAGTACGGTATGCTTAACCGGATCGCGCAATATCCCGTTTTCCGGTACGACCATCAGCGCCACCACGGCGATAAAGGCCAGCGAGACGATCCCCGCCGCGCGAAGGCCAAAGCGCTGCGCTTCGCTCAGGGTTTCCAGCTTTTCGTCACTGCGGCCTTCCCATTCACCCAGCCGCGGCTCGACGATCTTGTCGGTAATGAGCCCGCCGACTATCGTCAGGACAATCACTGAGCTTGCCATAAAGTACCAGTTGTCGATCACGCTGACGTGCATGGCCGCATCGATGGTCTTCGCCGCCTCCGTGCTGATGCCCGAGAGCAGCACGTCGGTGGTCACAATCAGCAGGTTGGCGGTAAACCCGCAGCCCACGCCCGCAATCGCCGACAGCAGGCCCGCCACGGGGTGACGCCCGACGGCGAGGAAGATCAGCGCCCCCATCGGGGGCATAATCACCAGCGCGGCGTCGGAGGAGATATGGCTGAAGAAGGCGATAAACAGCACCATATAGCTCGCGTAGCGCGCGCTGACGTGGGAAGCCATCTTCACCATCAGGGCGGGCAGCAGGCCAACGCGTTCAGCCAGCCCGGCGCCCAGCACCAGCGCCAGAATGGCGCCGAGCGGGGCGAAGCCGCTGAAGTTTTTAATCACGTTGGGTAAAAACCAGTGCAGCCCTTCAATGCTCAGCAGGTTTTTCACCGCTACCAGGCTGCCGTCGGCCGGGCTGCGCACGCTCACGTCAAAGGCGGAGAGCACGGCGGTGGCGACCATCAAAATCACAATCAGATAGATAAACAGCAGGAAAGGGTGCGGCACTTTATTGCCGATCCTTTCAACCCAGCCATAGAGCTTACCGGATGGGGAATGCGAAGGTATGGATGACATACTCATGGGCGTTCCTCGGGAGTGTTGTGTTGTTGTGTTGTGTTTTTTTATTTTAAAGGTGACGGCGTAACGCCCTGTGGGATCGGACACGCGTACGGTGTTTCTAGTATTTGGTTTTCAAACTCTTCACGGCATTTTTTCAGCAGCGCGGCGTCCTGCAGCAGCGTGAGCGCGGTGGCGCCCAGCACTTTTCCGGCCAGCAGCATGCCCTTGTGGGCAATAGAGGTCCGCCCCTGAGACACCAGCTGCCAGGTGTGCAGCGGCGTGCCGACGGTAAAGCAGGGGCTGAAGCACTGGGCGACCGGCATTTTCCAGCTGACGTCACCTACGTCGGTTGAACCCGCCAGCACGTTGTCGGTGATGGCATAGGGCGCGACCTCATCCACCAATAGCGTCTCCTGATGACGGCGGGCAAAGGCTTTACCCGCTTCTCCGCCCGTGGCGGCAATATTTTTCAGGCTGTTTTGCAGATCGCTGGGCGTCAGGGTGGCTCGGATCTCACGGGCGAAAGCGCGCTCTTCCTCCGTCCACTCCGGCGTACCGTAGTGCTGCAGGGCGCGATACATCGCCGCCTCAAGCGTGCGGTTCGGCAGGTAGCTGGAGCAGGCTTTATCAAAACGACATTCGACGGTGGTTTCGGTCATCATCGCCGCGCCCTGGGCAATTTTCTCAATGCGCTCGTAGATCTGCTGCGCATCCGCCATCTCCGGGGCGCGGATCAGGTACAGCACCTCGGCCTGGGCCTGCACCACGTTGGGGGAAATCCCGCCGGTGTCGGTGATGGCGTAATGGACGCGCGCTTTCTCAATGATGTGCTCGTTGAGGAAGTTGGTGCCGGTGGTCATCAGCGTCACCGCGTCCAGCGCGCTGCGCCCTAAATGGGGTGAGTTGGCCGCGTGCGCCGCCACGCCGTGAAAACGCCAGGCGGCCTGAATATTCGCCAGCGTGCTGACGTTAAACATTCCGGCGAAGGTTTCCGGGTGCCAGGTGACGGCGGCATCCACGTCATCAAACAGGCCTTCGCGCACCATGAAGGTTTTCCCGGAGCCGCCTTCCTCGCCGGGACAGCCGTAAAAGCGCACCGTTCCGCTGCCGCCGTGCTGCGCCAGCCAGCTTTTCACCGCCACCGCGCCCGCAAGCGCCGCGGTGCCTAAGAGGTTATGCCCGCAGCCGTGGCCGTTAGCGCCCGGCGTGGCGGATTGCGCGGTTGCGCAGTGCGCCTGCTGGCTTAATCCGGCCAGCGCGTCGTATTCACCCAGCAGGGCAATGACCGGTTTCCCGCTGCCGAAGCTGGCAATAAAGGCGTTGGGAATACCGCCGGCCTCGCGGGTCAGCGTAAATCCTTCAGCCTCCAGCTCGCTGGCCAGTCGTTCGGCGGACCAGAACTCTTCGAAGCGGGTTTCGGGACGATCCCAGATCGCGTCGGCAATATCGGTTAACGTCCGACATCGCGTATCGATCGCATCGGCAATAAAAGCGTAGTTCTCCTGCATTACACACCTCGCGTCCACGGGAAATTAAGCGCAGTTCGCGCCAGCGCTTCGATGGCGATAGCCATAACCTGCTCATCGAAGTCGAATTTTTCGTTGTGATGCCCGGCGCTCAAATCCGTGCCGAACACCATATAGGACGCCATGCCGCCGTTCTCCTGCACGCGGGCCATCATCAGCGTGGCGTCTTCGGAGCCTGCCGGGGCTTTCACCTTATCGAGGGCGTGAACAACTCCGGCAACCTGGCTCGCCTGTTCGCGCAGATAATCCACCCAGGCCGGCGTCGGCGCGCTGGAGGTGGCCGCCCCCATCAGGCGCATCTCGGCGCTCACGCCGTAGAGCGCCGCCGCGCCGGTAATGACCGCCTGGGCGCGTTCAAAGACATACTGATTGATCGCTTCGCTTTCGCCGCGGGTTTCCACTTTGAGCAGGGCATTGGCGGGCACCACGTTGCGCCCGCTGCCCGCCTGCATTACCCCGACGTTCACCCGGGATGCACCGTCGCTGTGCGGCGCGATGCTGTGCAACGCGAGGGCGGCCTGCGCGGCGGCGAGCAGGGCGTTACGCCCGTCCTCCGGTTTACCGCCCGCGTGGGCGGCCACGCCGGTAAAGTTCACGTCGAACTTGGTGGTGGCCATAAAGTTATCGCTACCGCAGATGACCGTACCGGCAGGCACGCCGGTGCCAATGTGAATGGCCGTGAAATAGTCCACGTCGTCCAGCGCCCCGGCGGCAACCATGGCGCGCGCGCCGCGGGTGCCTTCTTCGGCAGGCTGGAAGATCAGCCTGATGGTGCCGTTCAGCCGGGCTTCATTCTGCTTAAGCACCTGCGCCAGCCCCAGACCAATGGTGGTGTGGCCGTCGTGCGCGCAGGCGTGCATCATTCCCGGGTTGCAGGAGGCAAAACCGTCGCGGAACGGGCGGTGGCTTTCATCCAGCGCTTCGCTTAAATCAAGGGCATCCATGTCGACGCGAAACGCCAGGGTGGGGCCCGGGCGGCCGGTGTTCAGGGTCGCCACAATGCCGGTAAACCCGCCTTCAAACGGTGCCAGCCATTTCTCAGGCGCGCCCTGGGCCCGCGCACGGGAAAACTCTCGCGCCAGGGTTGCGGCATCGGGCAGCCCCATACGGCTTTCTGCATCGACGACGTCGCGCCCCATCGCCAGCGCGTAGCCCAGCGAGTCCAGGATTTCCGCGACCTTCGCGGCGGTACGAAACTCAACCCAGCCGGATTCCGCAAAATGGTGAAAATCACGACGCCACGCGCTCAGCTGTGGGGATAACGTCTGGATGTACTGCGCCAGTGTGTCCATATCTGTTCCTGTCATCATTAAAATATGTGAACTGCTTCACGCTGTGATAGTTTTTACTTATCACTAACCGATTTTTCACAGTTTAACCGTTCAGGAATTACCCTCGCACATCCCTTTCCAGTAAAGTAGATGACAGTTTCTTTACTCTGATAAACAACGGTTATCGGTCGGGCTATGTCATTTCAGGTTAAATTTCACCATCTCCGGGCATTTGTTGAAGTTGCACGTCAGGGCAGCATTCGCGGTGCCAGCAGGACGCTGAATCTTTCCCAGCCGGCGCTGACAAAATCCATCAAAGAGCTGGAGGAGGGCATGGCGGCGCAGCTTTTTGTGCGCAGAAGTAAGGGCGTTGCGTTGACCGAATGCGGTGAGGGTTTTTACCAGCGTGCCAGTTTGATTCTGGAAGAGCTGCGCGCGGCGCAGGATGACATCCGTCAGCGGCAGGGTGAGCTGGCCGGGCAGATCAACATCGGGATGGGGGCGAGCGTTTCACGCGCGCTTATGCCTGCCGTCATTACCCGCTTTCATGCGCAGCATCCGCAGGTCAAGGTGCGGATTATGGAAGGGCAGCTGGTGTCGATGATCAATGAATTACGCCAGGGCGAGCTGGACTTTACCATCAACACCTATTATCAGGGGCCTTACGACCACGAGTTTACGTTTGAAAAACTCTTCGAAAAGCCGTTTGCGGTATTTTGCCGGGAAGGACATCCGGCGATGAAGGCCACGTCCATTAATGAACTTCTGCATTATAACTGGACAATGCCGACGCCGCGTGGAAGTTATTATAAGCAGCTGGAAGAGGTATTTAGCCATCGTTCGCAAATACCGCGAATTGGGGTGGTTTGTGAAACATTTTCATCCTGCATTAGCCTGGTCGCACAAAGTGATTTTTTAAGCATCCTACCGCAGGAGTTAGGCTGTGACCCGCTTCTGGCGCACCGTCTGGTCATGCTGCCGGTAGTCGAATCACTTCCAAAAGCGACCTATTATTTAATTCAGCGCCGTGATTCACGTCAGACTCCGCTCGCCGAATCATTAATTACGCAATTCAGAAGGGAAGCGAGAAATAGAGTCATTACGTGAAATATATATTACAAAATACATATTAAAAAAACAGGATCTGCCCGACATCAGACAGACCCTATAGCACACACAGCAGTGCGTCCTTTCGCCAGTCCTGAGTATTATATCCATGAGGCAGGTATATTTAGGTATAACACCTTTCCCGAAAAATGAAAGGCAGGCGAATAATTGATTTTATGAAATTTTAACGTAAATCACGTATTTTACTTTTGCTGAAATTTTAGTTAAGTAAGGTTTAAGTTTATTTAATAAGAACTATATATATTCATCAGGTTAATATTATCACCGTGTATTGCCCTGTGACGGTGATTGAGGCCAGCCTCAGGCGCAGGTATAGTACCGTCCTCAGCTGTAGCCGGAGGATGCCCATGAACCCTGACGACAAATCCTTTTTTCTTGACGCCATGGAAGATGTCCAGCCCCTGAAGCGCTGCGCGGATATTCACTGGCAGCCCAGCCGCAACGCGCGAGCGCGCGAGGAGGTGGATAGCGAACAGCTGGACAACTTCCTGACGCTGGATTTTCTTGACGTCCTGCCTCTTGAAGAGCCGCTGGCGTTCCAGCGCGAAGGGGTACAGCAGGGCGTTATTGATAAGCTGCGCGCGGGTAAATACGCCCGCCAGGCCAGCCTGAATCTCCTGCGTCAGCCCGCCGAGCGCTGCCGTCAAATGCTCTATTCGTTTATTCGTCAGGCCGGACGTGACGGGTTGCGCAATCTGATTATCATTCACGGGAAGGGGCGCGAGCAGAACTCGCATCCCAACGTGGTGCGCAGCTATCTGGCGCGCTGGCTGACGGAGTTCGAGGAGGTGCAGGCCTTCTGCGTGGCGCTGCTGCATCACGGCGGCAGCGGGGCATGCTATGTGTCACTGCGAAAGTCCGATGAAGCAAAGCAGGAAAACTGGGAGCGGCACGCCAAGCGCAGCCGATAGCGGGCGATATTCTCGCCCGCCTGAAGCTTAGAACGTTTCCCAGTTGCTGTCGGTAGAGGCGGTTGTCGTTGCCGGGCGCAGCAGCTGGGGCGTTTTCACATTGGCCGGACGCGGGGCGACCGCTTGTTCTTTGCCGTTCAGACGGAACGCGGCCACCGCCTGGCGCAGCTGCTCGGACTGATCTTCCAGCGCCGCCGCCGCCGTGGCGGACTCCTGCACCAGCGCGGCGTTTTGCTGCGTCACGCTGTCCATCTGCGAAACGGCCAGGCTCACCTGCTCAATGCCGCGGCTCTGCTCGTCAGAGGCCGATGAAATCTCGCCCATGATGTCGGTCACGCGGGTGACGGCGGCGACAATTTCCTTCATGGTGGTGCCCGCCTCGCTAACCTGCTCAGAACCGGTACTCACCCGGCTGACGGAGTTTTCGATAAGCCCCTTGATCTCTTTCGCCGCCTGTGCGCTGCGGCTTGCCAGCGTGCGGACTTCGCCTGCAACCACCGCAAAACCACGCCCCTGTTCCCCGGCGCGTGCCGCCTCCACCGCGGCGTTAAGCGCCAGAATGTTGGTCTGGAACGCGATGCTGTCAATCACGCCGGTAATATGCGCAATTTGCTGCGAACTGTCGGCGATATCGTTCATGGTGCGCACCACGTTATCCACGACGCGACCGCCGCGCGCGGCCGTCTCGGAGGCATTTTTCGCCAGCAGCGTGGCCTGACGGGCGTTATCGGAGTTCTGCTTAACCGTCGCGGTCAGCTCCTCCATGCTGGCGGCGGTCTCTTCGAGCGAGGCGGCCTGCTGCTCGGTACGGGCGGAAAGATCGTTACTCCCTGCGGCAATTTCACCTGCGCCGGTGTAGATGGAATCGGTGCTTCCGCGCACGGCGCTGACGGTGGTGACCAGCGACTGCTGCATCTCATGCAGCCCCGCGGCCAGCTGACCCATCTCATTGCGACCGGAGATAGCGATATCCTGCGTCAGGTCGCCCCCTGCAATGGCGCGAATATGGTTCATAATGGAGTGGAGTGGCTTCAACAGCAGGTGCTGTAAACCCTGCCAGATGACCACCAGAACCGCGATAACGGCCAGCAGAATCGCCGCCAGCGTCCACTGCATCTGCGTGAAGCTGCTCTGGTTCTCTTCGGTTGCGGCCTTCAGCAGGGTGTTGTTTTCGGCGCGCCAGCGGTTATAGACCGCTTCCATATCGTCCTGCGCCTGCTGCGCGTCCAGATCGCCATAGGCCTGATAGTTGTCGGCACGCAGATACTCAATCGATAAACGCATCACTTCGTGCATCTGGGTGATGCTGCCAACTTACTGATTTAGTGTATGATGGTGTTTTTGAGGTGCTCCAGTGGCTTCTGTTTCTATCAGCTGTCCCTCCTGTTCAGCTACTGACGGGGTGGTGCGTAACGGCAAA
>NZ_JBLKDA010000038.1:0-34274 GCF_047530215.1 Enterobacter sp. 01-M-03-SI-ECC | reverse complement strand
TGGCGGCTTTAGCGCGGTGGTCCCACCTGACCCCATGCCGAACTCAGAAGTGAAACGCCGTAGCGCCGATGGTAGTGTGGGGTCTCCCCATGTGAGAGTAGGGAACTGCCAGGCATCAAATAAGTGAAGAGGCCATCCGGAAGGATGGCCTTTTTGCGTTTCTGAACCCGCTAACTTTGCAGGCCGGGTAAGGCAAAGCCGCCACCCGGCAAATCAAACTGCACCCCACGTCACAATAAAGTCCGCTATCCCCTCCACATCATTTAAGTCCAGCACCGGAACCTCAAGCGGCAATACAACATCACTGGCCACCGCAATCACATGCTCATCCAGCGTTAACTCGCTGAAATCATGCCCGGCATCGCTTCTGAACAGCAGGATCTTGGGCACGGCCTCAAGCTTAAATCCCTCTACCAGCACCAGATCCAGCGTGGCCTGATCCATCCGGCTGACCAGATAGGCGAGATCAAGCGGCGCCTCATCTGGCGTTTCTGTCATCAACGCCCAGCGTTGAGTACTTGCCACCATCGTTTGCGCTGCACCCGCTTTACGCAATGCATAGCTATCTTTGCCCGGTGTATCGACATCCATATTATGGTGGGTGTGCTTAATCAATCCAGGACGGATACCTCTGGCACAAAGCGCAGGAATGAGCTTTTTCAGCAACGTGGTTTTCCCGGTTCCACTCCAGGCGGAAATGGCTACAACAGGTATCATCTTTTCTCCTGCATCATCTGCAAATCTTCATGCGTATTCACGTTCACAAAGGCTGATTTCACATCGCTAAAATCAACGGAATGGCCGCCAGACTCACGCATGAAGACCATCACCCTGCGCTCGCCCGCAGCCAGATAGCGTTGCAGGGCAGGCGCTAGCGATCGGCGCATCAATGCGATAGCAGGATGGTCGCGCTCGCCGTCATGTGCCCAAACCACAGGAGCCGTACCACGAAGCAGTAACAAACGCTCGACAAGACAGGAGGGAATAAACGGGGTATCGCAGGGGCAGAAGATAAACCACTCTCCATGAGACTGTTGCATGATCGAAAGCATACCGGCCAGCGGTCCCGGATAATCCGCAAGAATATCCTGATAAACGGCGTACCCGCTTTGCCGGTAAGTGTCGAGATGCCGGTTAGCGCTAATGACCATTGTCGATACCTGACCTGCGAGCGTATCGGCGACATGCTGCCACAAGGGTTTGCCATTAAGAAGCTGAAGCCCCTTATCTTTTCCCCCCATTCGCGTCGCTCTGCCACCTGCCAGAACGACTCCAATGATTTCCTGGCTAAGATTCACGAATATCGCCTCTTTTATTGTGGGATTGACCCTGCTAACGTGGCACTCTAAATGAAAGGAGCACCACCATGAAATGTAAACGTCTGAATGAAGTTATTGAACTCCTCCAGCCCGCCTGGCAAAAAGAGCCAGAGCTTAATCTGATGCAATTTTTACAGAAACTGGCGAAAGAGTCAGGTTTTGACGGCGATCTGGCAGACCTTTCTGACGACATCCTGATCTACCACCTTAAAATGCGCGACTCCGCCAAAGATGCTGTTATTCCTGGTATTCAGAAAGATTATGAGGAAGATTTTAAGACCGCACTATTGCGCGCCCGAGGCGTAATTAAAGAGTAAAAGCTTGTAAGCGGCGGCACCGAAATCGCCACAAGATGATATCCTGAATCATTCGTATAATTTCCGGATGATCGGATGAACGACCAGGCTTTTACTTTCCAGACCTTACACCCGGACACCATTATGGATGCCCTGTTTGAACAGGGTATTCGGGTGGATTCCGGGCTAACACCGTTAAACAGCTACGAAAACCGCGTCTATCAATTTCAGGACGATGATCGTCAGCGCTTCGTCGTAAAGTTCTACCGTCCAGAACGCTGGTCCGCAGAACAAATTCAGGAAGAGCATCAGTTCGCTCACGATCTGCTGGATGATGATGTCCCCGTTGCCGCCCCGCTAAAATTCAATAATCAAACGCTCCTCACGCATGAAGGGTTTTACTACGCGGTCTTCCCGAGCCTGGGTGGGCGCCAGTTTGAGGCGGATAATATCGATCAGATGGAGTGGGTTGCTCGCTATCTTGGGCGTATACACCAGACGGGACGCAAAAAAGCGTTTATTGCCCGCCCGACTATCGGGATTCAGGAATACCTTACGGAACCGCGCGAAATATTCGCAGCGTCTGCAATGATCCCCTCTGCGCTCAAGGATGATTTCCTCAGCGCCACCGATAAGCTTATTGCAGCAGTGAAAACCTGCTGGCGCGATGATATTTCCCTCCTGCGCCTGCATGGCGATTGTCACGCCGGGAATATTCTCTGGCGTGATGGCCCGCTGTTTGTCGATCTCGATGATGCGCGTATGGGGCCAGCGGTTCAGGATCTGTGGATGCTGCTCAACGGTGACAAAGCCGAGCAACGCATGCAGCTTGAAACCATTATTGAAGCATATGAAGAATTTAGCCCGTTTAATTCAGACGAAATTGCCCTGATTGAGCCTTTACGCGCGATGCGTTTTGTTTATTATCTCGCATGGTTAATCAGGCGTTGGGGCGATCCCGCATTTCCCCGGAATTTCCCGTGGCTTACCGGAGAGGATTACTGGCGCAGCCAGATATCTACATTTACTGAGCAGGTCAAGGTTCTTCAGGAACCCCCTCTGCAATTAACGCCGATGTATTAATTGGACACACCCAGGAGAGAGTTAATCATGAAAAAAATTTGGCTGGCGCTGGCAGGTATGATTCTGGCATTTAGCGCTTCTGCTGCGCAGTTTACCGACGGCAAGCAGTTCATCACGCTGGAAAAACCGGTCGCTGGCGAGCCACAGGTGCTGGAGTTCTTCTCGTTCTATTGCCCACACTGCTATCAGTTCGAGCAGGTTCTGCATGTGTCTGACAACGTGAAGAAAAAACTGCCGGAAGGCACCAAAATGACCAAGTACCACGTCGAGTTCCTGGGCCCGTTGGGTAAAGATCTGACCCAGGCCTGGGCGGTTGCCATGGCACTGGGCGTGGAAGATAAGATCACTGCGCCAATGTTTGAAGCCGTACAGAAAACCCAGACCGTTCAGACCACTGCGGATATCCGTAAAGTGTTCGTTGACGCTGGCGTGAAAGGTGAAGATTATGACGCAGCGTGGAACAGCTTCGTGGTGAAATCCCTGGTGGCTCAGCAGGAAAAAGCGGCTGCTGACCTCCAGCTTCAGGGCGTTCCGGCGATGTTTGTTAACGGCAAATATCAGCTGAACATGCAGGGTATGGACACCAGCAGCATGGATATCTTCGTGCAGCAGTATGCTGATACCGTGAAATACCTGGTTGAGAAAAAGTAATTTCGTTGATGTACAAACGCCGGTCACTGACCGGCGTTTTTGTATGAAGATTTTATATTGTCTATCCGTTCGTCTTTCTCTTTCCAGAGCGTATTAAGCCACTGCTGGAAACGACGTTTGAAGTTCTTATCGTTTACGTAATCACCGTGCAGTTCAGCGTCAATCGGGACCAGATCGACGTGCACGACGATGCGCGTCAGTTTACCGCTGAGCATATCGAAGAACGGCGTCTTATCGTTTTCCGGATAGCAGAGCGTGACGTTAAGAAGCTTATCGAACTGTGCACCCAGTACGTTAAGCGCCATCGCAATCCCCGCCGCCTTTGGCGGCAACAGATGCTGATAAGGAGAGCGAGTTTGCTGACGCTTCTCTTCCGTAAACCGGGAGCCTTCAACAAAGTTCACGATGGTCGTTGGATGCGCGCGAAACTTTTCACAGGAACGGCGCGTGGTCTCTACATCCTTACCGCGACGTTCAGGATGACGAATCAAATAGCTGCGCGAATAGCGTTTCATAAACGGCATATCGAGCGCCCAGCAGGCCAGCCCGATAAAAGGCACCCAGGCGAGCTGCTGTTTCAGGAAGTATTTGTTCATCGGGATATGTTTGCGAAACAGCACGCATAACACCACGATGTCGGCCCAGCTGTGGTGATTGCAGATCAGCAGGTACCAGTTCTTTTTGTTAAGGCGCTCCAGCCCTTTCACATCCCACTTCAGGTGCGGGTTAAGACACAACAGGATCGCCAGTCCTTCGCACCAGCAATACATCATGAAATTACAAAATGCGGACACGGCTCGCCACACCACGGGGACAGGCAGCAGCAGTTTAATTATTCCGGCGAGAATGATCGGCACAGAGCAGGCGACAGTCACCAGGATAGTTAAAATGATGCTTAACGGTAATGTTATTGCAGCGAGCAATCTCGACATGATGAGCTTTTTCAGGTAGTTAGCTGTAAGTGGGCGGCCGGCCAGGCGACGCTGGGCGCTGATTTTACCAGAAAACAGGCAAATGAATGGCGCTTTCACGTGATGTTTTGGCCGCTTTAACTCCACCGCAGAAGATTTCTCTGTCATTGCGCGCTTATCAAGGCTTATATCCACATAGACTAAATTGCCATCAGTTGGCCATATAGATACGATCTGATGGCATAACAGCATGATAATTAAGATCTAAAAATTAGCTCGTATGTGTTTTTTACGTCTGTTATTCATCTGAAGTGAAAATATACACAAACTTATCCACAGTTTGATTTTTGCGAGCGATCCTCACGATCGCAAAATCTTTTCCTGTATCAGGCGCTAATACCTGATGTTTTCATCCTTCTGTGGCATCCTTTACCCATAAATTGATTAAAGGCACGGACATTATGGTTCAGATCCCAGAAAACCCTCTTATTCTCGTCGATGGCTCTTCTTACCTGTATCGGGCATATCATGCGTTTCCTCCTCTGACCAATAGCGCAGGGGAACCGACCGGCGCAATGTACGGCGTGCTGAATATGCTGCGCAGCCTGATCCTTCAGTATCAGCCAAGCCATGCGGCAGTCGTTTTTGATGCAAAAGGCAAAACGTTCCGCGACGAGCTGTTCGAGCATTACAAATCCCACCGTCCGCCAATGCCTGACGATCTGCGCGCGCAGATTGAGCCGCTGCATGCCATGGTAAAAGCGATGGGGCTGCCGCTGCTGGCGGTCTCTGGCGTTGAAGCGGATGACGTCATCGGCACGCTGGCGCGAGAAGCAGAAAAAATGGGTCGTCCCGTGCTGATCAGCACCGGTGATAAAGATATGGCGCAGCTGGTAACGCCCGGTATCACCCTGATTAACACCATGACCAACACCATTCTGGGGCCGGAAGAGGTCGTCGCTAAGTATGGCGTGCCGCCTGAGCTGATTATCGACTTCCTCGCATTGATGGGTGACTCTTCGGATAACATTCCGGGTGTACCTGGCGTTGGTGAAAAAACCGCGCAGGCGCTGCTTCAGGGGCTGGGCGGACTGGATACGCTCTACGCGGAATCAGACAAAATTGCCGGGCTCTCCTTCCGTGGCGCAAAAACCATGGCCGGAAAACTTATCGATAACAAAGAGGTGGCTTATCTCTCCTATCAGCTGGCCACCATCAAAACCGATGTCGAACTGGAGCTGGGCTGTGAGCAGCTGGAAGTGCAGCAGCCTTCTGCGGACGATCTGCTGACCCTGTTTAAAAAATACGAATTTAAGCGCTGGATCACCGACGTGGAAGCCGGTAAGTGGCTACAGGCAAAAGGAGCGAAACCGGCAGCAAAGCCACAGGAATCGATTGTCGCTGATGCAGAAGCGCTGGTGGAGGAAGAAGAGGCCGTTACGCTCTCTTTCGACAACTACGAAACCATTCTTGAAGAGTCGCAGCTGGTCGCCTGGATCGAGAAGCTGAAAAAGGCGCCGGTCTTTGCCTTTGATACCGAAACGGACAGTCTCGATAACATCTCTGCCAATATGGTTGGCCTCTCGTTTGCGACAGAGCCGGGTATGGCTGCCTACGTTCCCGTGGCGCACGATTACCTGGACGCGCCGGAGCAGATCTCCCGTGAACGCGTGCTTGAGCTGCTGAAGCCGATCCTGGAAGACGAAAAGGCGCTCAAGGTGGGGCAAAACCTCAAGTACGACCGCGGTATTCTGCAAAACTACGGCATTGAACTGCGCGGGATCGCCTTCGACACCATGCTCGAATCCTACATTCTGGACAGCGTCGCGGGCCGACATGACATGGATTCCTTATCTGACCGCTGGCTCAAGCACAAAACCATCACCTTTGAAGAGATTGCAGGTAAAGGGAAAAATCAGCTCACCTTTAACCAGATTGCTCTTGAAGAGGCGGGACGCTACGCGGCGGAAGACGCCGACGTCACGCTGCAGCTGCACCTGAAGATGTGGCCAAAACTGCAGAAGCAGGAGGGGCCGTTGAACGTGTTCCAGCATGTCGAGATGCCGCTGGTACCGGTGCTGTCCCGCATTGAACGCAACGGCGTGAAAATCGACCCAACGGTGCTGCATAACCACTCCGGGGAGCTGGCGCAGCGTCTGACCGAGCTTGAGCAAAAGGCGCACGAGCTGGCAGGCGAGCCGTTTAACCTCTCTTCGCCGAAGCAGCTGCAAACCATTCTGTTTGAAAAGCAGGGCATCAAGCCGCTGAAGAAAACCCCTGGCGGCGCGCCGTCAACGTCTGAAGAGGTGCTGGAAGAGCTGGCGCTGGATTACCCGCTGCCGAAAGTGATTCTGCAGTACCGTGGTCTCGCGAAGCTGAAGTCGACCTATACCGACAAGCTCCCGCTGATGATCAACCCGAAAACGGGTCGCGTGCACACGTCGTATCACCAGGCTGTCGCGGCGACCGGTCGTCTCTCGTCAACGGACCCCAACCTGCAGAACATCCCGGTACGTAATGAAGAAGGCCGCCGTATTCGCCAGGCTTTCATTGCGCCAGAGGATTATCTGATTGTCTCGGCGGACTACTCGCAAATCGAACTGCGCATTATGGCGCATCTGTCCCGCGACAAAGGCCTGCTGACCGCGTTTGCCGAAGGGAAGGATATCCACCGTGCAACCGCGGCGGAAGTCTTTGGCTTGCCGCTGGATAGCGTGACCAACGAACAGCGCCGCAGCGCTAAGGCGATCAACTTCGGTCTGATTTACGGCATGAGTGCATTTGGTCTTTCGCGCCAGCTCAATATTCCGCGCAAAGAGTCGCAGAAGTACATGGATCTCTACTTCGAGCGCTATCCGGGCGTGCTGGAATACATGGAGCGCACCCGCGCGCAGGCGAAGGAAAAAGGTTACGTCGAAACGCTGGATGGCCGCCGTCTCTACTTACCGGACATCACATCCAGCAACGCGGCACGCCGCGCTGGCGCAGAGCGTGCGGCGATTAACGCCCCGATGCAGGGTACCGCGGCGGACATCATTAAGCGTGCAATGATCGCCGTCGATGCCTGGCTGGAAAAAGAGAAGCCTCGCGTGAAAATGATCATGCAGGTACACGATGAACTGGTGTTTGAAGTGCACAAAGACGACCTCGACGCCGTGTCGAAGAAGATCCACGAACTGATGGAAAGCAGCATGACGCTAGACGTGCCGTTGCTGGTGGAAGTCGGAAGTGGTGAGAACTGGGATCAGGCTCACTAACGGTTCTTCGCATAACGCGCTTTTTATGTAAGTTTGCAACATAAGAAGGCGCGTTTTGTGACGATCATTAGAATTCCCTATGTAAAGAATGAAAAAAAACTACAAAAAGTGCTTTTTCTGCAGCACAAAAAGGGGTAGAGTTATCGGCGTAGGGTACAGAGGTAAGATGTTCTATCTTTCAGACCTTTTACTTCACGTAATCGGATTTGGCTGAATATTTTAGCCGCCCCAGTCAGTAATGACTGGGGCGTTTTTTATTGCGGCAAAGAAAATTCAGGCAAAAAAAACGCGGCCATCGCCGCGCCCGGTATTACTCTTCTTCCGCTTCCGTCGCGGGTTCCAGCTCGCTAAACCAGGTGTCGAGCTTCTGACGCAGCTTGTCCACGCCCTGCTTTTTCAGCGAGGAGAACGGCTCAACCTGTACATCACCGTTGAACGCCAGCACCGCTTCGCGAACCATATTCACCTGCGCTTTACGCGCGCCGCTTGCCAGCTTATCGGCTTTTGTCAGCAGCACCAGCACGGCGATATCGCTCGCTACTGCCCAGTCGATCATCTGCTGATCCAGATCTTTCAGGGGATGGCGAATGTCCATCAGCACGACCAGACCTTTCAGGCACAGACGTTTTTCCAGGTATTCACCCAGCGCCCGCTGCCACTTGATTTTCATCTCTTCCGGTACCTGCGCGTAACCGTATCCCGGTAAGTCGACCAGGCGTTTGCCCTCTGCGACTTCAAACAGGTTGATCAGCTGGGTACGGCCAGGTGTTTTTGAGGTACGCGCCAGGCTTTTCTGATTGGTCAGCGTATTCAGGGCGCTGGATTTCCCCGCGTTGGAGCGGCCAGCAAAGGCCACTTCTATACCGGTATCAGAAGGAAGGTGGCGAATATCGGGCGCACTGGTGACAAAATGCGTCTGTTGGTAGTTCCAGGTAGTCACGTGGTCGTCTCCAAAATCGTAATCTGAAGGGGATTATACCCGAATGCAGGCAAAAGGCTTTTCTGATTACTCTGTCCTGTAGGTGAATGCCCCTGGCGGTGTGAGACATCGGCCAGTGATGCTATGGGAGATTTAAGAGAATTCGCAGGCGTCAAAAAAGCCAAACTGTTTTAAATCATAAGTTTATTTCCAGGTAATTGTCTGAAAAACCCTTTTTGTACCGTTTCGTTGCTTGTTAGTTTAATGGAACAAGGTAAAGTGTGCGTCAGGGCGAGGAAGCCAACAGGATATCGACTTAAGGATTAGGGTCAGGAGCGCCAGGAGGCGAAGACGCAGGATTGTCAGGATGACCAGCGCCTGGAGGCGTTTAAGCAGGAAATGGAACCGTATCACGGACGGTATTAGCCAAGGGATAAACAGGGTTTGTTGTTGGCAAACACGGAATGTCTGGCCCGCTAAGGGTTGTGAGTCAGGAAAAAAGGCGACAGATTGCTCTGTCGCCTTTTTTCTTTGCTTGCTTTCTGCTAGATTTCGCCGCAATTCTATACTGAAGAAAACGACTTAAAGATAAAACATCATGAAAAAACCAACCTCCGCTGCGGGCGCGAAACGCCCTGCAAAAGCACGCCGCAAAACGCGCGAAGAACTGAACCAGGAAGCGCGCGATCGCAAACGCGACAAAAAACATCGCGGTCATGCTGCGGGTAGCCGTGCCAACGGTGGTGGTGCAGCGGGTGCTTCTGCAAAAGGCAAACAGCAGAAAGACCCTCGTATCGGCAGTAAAACTCCCATTCCACTGGGCGTGACAGACACCCCGGTCACTAAGCAGCACAAACCAAAGAGCGAGAAACCTATGCTTTCACCGCAGGCTGAGCTGGATTTGCTGGAGAACGATGAGCGCCTGGACGCGCTGCTGGAACGTCTTGAAGAGGGTGAAACCCTGACCGCGGAAGAGCAGTCATGGGTGGATGCCAAACTGGACCGCATTGATGAGCTGATGCAGAAGCTGGGCCTGTCTTACGACGATGACGAAGATGAAGAAGAAGACGAAAAGCAGGAAGATATGATGCGTCTTCTGAAGGGTGGAAACTAACATTTGCACCCGGCAGGCACGATAGTCCTGCTTATAACCCTTCCGGTTATATGTTATCTGGTGTGGTTATTCGTTAAACTACGGCGGTTGTCGCGGCGACAGAAGTGGCTGCGCACCCGAATGATGGCCCGCAACGGGGCCAGAACGGGCCGCCGTATACGAACGCGACACCAACGGAAGGAGTGAGCATGTCAGCACCAACTATCGACTGGGATTTGGCCCTAATCCAGAAATATAACTATTCCGGGCCGCGCTATACGTCATACCCCACCGCGCTGGAGTTCTCCGATGCCTTCGGCGAGGGGGATTTTCAGCAGGCCGTCGCGCGCTATCCTGAGCGTCCGCTGTCCCTCTACGTCCATATTCCGTTCTGCCACAAGCTTTGCTACTTCTGCGGCTGCAATAAAATCGTTACCCGTCAGCAGCATAAAGCCGACCAGTATCTTGATGCGCTCGAGCAGGAAATTGTGCATCGCGCACCGCTCTTTAAGGGCCGTCACGTCAGCCAGCTTCACTGGGGCGGCGGCACGCCAACCTATCTGAATAAAGCGCAAATAAGCCGTCTGATGGCCCTGCTGCGCGGCAATTTCAGCTTTAACGCCGACGCTGAAATCTCGATCGAAGTCGATCCGCGTGAAATCGAGCTGGATGTACTGGATCACTTACGCGCCGAAGGCTTCAACCGCCTGAGCATGGGCGTGCAGGATTTCAATAAAGAGGTTCAGCGTCTGGTGAACCGCGAGCAGGACGAAGAATTTATCTTTGCCTTACTCAACCATGCGCGTGAGATTGGCTTCACCTCAACCAATATTGACCTGATTTACGGCCTGCCAAAGCAAACGCCGGAAAGCTTCGCCTTCACGCTCAAGCGCGTGGCCGAACTCAACCCGGACCGCCTGAGCGTCTTTAACTACGCGCATCTGCCGACGCTCTTCGCCGCCCAGCGCAAAATCAAAGATGCGGATCTGCCTTCAGCCCAGCAGAAGCTGGATATCCTCCAGGAAACCATCACCTCGCTGACCGAGACCGGCTATCAGTTTATCGGTATGGATCACTTTGCCCGCCCGGACGACGAGCTGGCGATTGCGCAGCGCGAAGGGGTCCTGCACCGTAACTTCCAGGGCTACACCACCCAGGGCGATACCGATTTGCTGGGGATGGGCGTCTCCGCCATCAGCATGATCGGCGACTGCTACGCGCAGAACCAGAAAGAGCTGAAGCTGTACTATCAGCAGGTTGATGAAAAGGGTAACGCCCTGTGGCGCGGCATTGCGCTCACGCGCGACGACTGCATCCGTCGCGATGTCATTAAAGCGCTTATCTGCAACTTCCGTCTCGATTTCGGTGACATTGAGTCGCATTGGGATCTGCACTTTAGCGATTACTTTGCGGAAGACCTGAAGCTGATTGCGCCGCTGGCGAAAGACGGGCTGGTGGAGGTGTCGGATAGCGCGATTGAGGTCACGCCGAAAGGACGTCTGTTGATCCGGAATATCTGCATGTGCTTTGACGCTTATCTGCGCCAGAAAGCGCGTTTGCAGCAGTTTTCGCGGGTGATTTAAACCGCATTGCCGGGTGGCGGCTTCGCCTTACCCGGCCTACGAAAATGCGAAATGTAGGCCGGGTAAGCGCAGCGCCACCCGGCTTTTCATTAACAGCTCGCTAGCTAAACAGCCCAACCAGCGCCGCACACAGCACTGCCGCAACGGCGGTTTGTGGCGTGTGGCTTTCAGCGGCTCCGCTAGAGAGCATATTCACGATTGTTTCCAGCATGATGTTCACCCCCAATTTCCGGGCACGATCATACAAAACTCGGCGGAACAGTAAAGCGCAAAATAACGGCAATTTGCGCTCAATTTATAACCTTTACACGGCGGTGTAAAATTACTCCATTCCCAGCTCTTTCAGCTTGCGCGTCAGGGTATTACGTCCCCATCCCAGCAGGCGAGCGGCTTCCTGCTTATGACCCTGCGTATGACGCAGCGCGGTAGTTAATAGCGTACGCTCCATCTCTGGCTGAGCCTCAGACAGCAGGTTTTGATGACCGGAACGCAGCGCGCGGTCGGCCCACTGCGCCAGCAGCGTCGCCCAGCTGTCCGGCAGCGCGTGGCCGGTACTGCTTTCAGGCGCGGTCGCTTCAAACAGCTCGGCCGGTAAATCCTGAATCAGCACTTCCTGCCCGGCGGCCATCACCGTTAACCAGCGGCAGGTGTTTTCCAGCTGACGCACGTTGCCCGGCCACGCCAGACGCGTCAGGGCGGCATCGGTTTCCGGGTGAAGCTGTTTGGCCTCCACGCCCAGCTCGCGGGCGGCTACCTGGAGGAAATGGCGCGCCAGGCGGGGAATATCTTCCCGGCGCTCACGCAGCGGCGGCAGATGAACGCGGATGACGTTGAGACGGTGGAATAAATCCTCGCGGAATTTGCCTTCCTGCACGCGCTGCTCCAGGTTCTGGTGGGTCGCGGCGATAATGCGCACGTCCACCTTCACCGGCGCGTAGCCCCCAACGCGATAAAACTGCCCGTCGGCCAGCACGCGCAGCAGGCGGGTCTGAACATCCAGCGGCATATCGCCGATCTCGTCCAGGAACAGCGTCCCACCGTCAGCCTGTTCAAAGCGCCCCTGGCGAATGGTATTCGCGCCGGTGAACGCCCCTTTCTCATGGCCGAACAGCTCGGACTCAATTAAATCCTTCGGGATCGCCGCCATATTCAGGGCGATGAACGGCGCTTTTGCCCGCGGGCTGTGGCGGTGCAGGGCATGCGCCACAAGCTCTTTACCGGTTCCTGATTCACCGTTAATCAGCACGCTTATAGACGAGCGGGACAGGCGGCCGATAATGCGAAACACGTCCTGCATCGCTGGTGCTTCGCCGATGATGTCGGTTGTTGGCCCAAAATCGGGCGCGTGGCGCGGCTGTTGCTGCTCCTGATAATGGCTAATCGCGCGCTCAACCAGCGCCACCGCCTCGTCGATATCAAACGGTTTGGGCAGGTAATCGAACGCCCCTTGCTGATAGGCGCTCACCGCGGCATCCAGATCGGAGTGTGCGGTCATTATGATGACCGGAAGCATAGGGTGGCGTTGTTTGATCTGCTTTAACAGCGCCAGCCCGTCCATGCCCGGCATGCGAATATCCGAAAGCAGAACGTCCGGCGTTTTGGTAGTGAGTGCGTCGAGCACTTCGCTGCCGCTCTCAAACGTCGTGCAGCTTAATCCTGCCCCTGTGAGCGCGCGTTCAAGCACCCAACGGATGGAGCTATCGTCATCGACTACCCAGACTATCCCTCGTTGCATAAACGTCACCTTTATTTTTTAATCGGCAGGAAGACCGAAAACTCGGTATGTCCCGGCCAACTGGTAAATTCAATTTTTCCGGAGTGTTGATCGATCAAACTGCGGGCAATGGATAAGCCGAGGCCGGTCCCGCCTTCGCGACCGCTGACCATCGGGTAGAACAGGGTGTCCTGCAGATGCGATGGAATGCCGGGTCCGTTATCCTCGACGTCGATGCGGGCCGCCAGCCGGTAGCGGACACCGTGTAACGTAAGCTGGAAGGCGGTGCGGGTGCGTAAAATAATCTCGCCCCCGTCGGGTCCCAGCGCCTGCAGAGCGTTGCGTACAATATTCAACAGGACCTGCTCAATCTGGTCCGGGTCATGGGCCAGTTCCGGCAGGCTGGGGTCGTAATCACGAACCAGCGTGACGTTCTCCGGCAGCTCCATTGAGACGAGCTTCACCACCCGTTCAGCCACCTTATGGATGCTTTCCGTGACGTGCATTCCCGGCTGCTGCGGCCCGAGAAGGCGGTCTACCAGATTCCGCAGACGGTCCGCCTGCTCAATGATGACGTTGGTGTACTCCGCCAGCGCGGGGTCGGGGAGCGCCTTGGTCAGCAGCTGCGCCGCGCCGCGTAACCCACCCAGCGGGTTTTTGATTTCATGCGCCAGACCGCGCACCAGGTCACGGGCGGCAATTTGCTGCGCATGCTGAAGCTGCTCCTGGCTCAGTCGACGCTGATTATCCATCGGCGCCATTTCCAGCAGGATCAGGCCTTCTGGAAGACGCTGCGCGGTCAGCGACAGAATGTGCGAGCGTCCGTCGATCACCAGCGTCACTTCGTTGTCGGTAAACCCCTGTCCGGCCTGCAAACTTTCCTGCATCAGGCCAATATTCAGCGAAAAATAGCTCAGGAGTTCAGGAAGCGGGGTGCCGAACAGTTTGCGTGCGCTTTGGGCGAGCAGCTGCTGCGCCGCCGGGTTGGCGTAATGAACGGCCAGCTCGTCATCGACCAGCAAGATGCTGTTAATCAAAGAATTGAGGATCTGCCCAGCATCGGGCAGCGTGCCAGTTGCCATTCAGCAGTCTCCTGGAGTCGTTTGCACTAATTTAGTGCAGTATAGCGTTTTCGGCGTAAAAAGCGCGTGAGATCAGGTTGTTGGTGGAGAAAAAAGCCCATCCGGAGATGGGCTAAAAGTTTCCACGGCAACTACTCCCGGCGCGTGTCACGCCGGGTAAAACAACGTAATTAAACGCTGTAGTACAGTTCGAACTCAACCGGATGCGGAGTCATACGCACGCGGTCGTTCTCTTCGGTACGCAGGGCGATGTAAGCATCGATAGCGTCGTCAGTGAATACGCCACCCGCAGTCAGGAACTCGCGGTCTGCGTCCAGCGCCTGCAGGGCTTCTTCCAGAGAGCCAGCAACCTGTGGGATCTCTTTCGCTTCTTCTGGCGGCAGGTCGTACAGGTTTTTGTCCATCGCTTCGCCCGGGTGGATCTTGTTCTTGATACCGTCCAGACCGGCCATCAGCAGTGCGGCGAAGCACAGGTATGGGTTAGCCGCTGGATCCGGGAAGCGAACTTCGATACGACGCGCTTTAGGAGACGCCACCACCGGGATACGGATAGAAGCAGAACGGTTACGCGCAGAGTAGGCCAGCATCACTGGCGCTTCGTAGCCCGGGACCAGACGCTTGTAGGAGTTGGTGGTTGGGTTCGCCAGGGCGTTGATCGCTTTAGCGTGTTTGATAACACCACCGATGTAGTACAGCGCCTGCTCGGACAGACCGGCATATTTGTCGCCAGAGAACAGGTTAGTGCCGTTCTTGGACAGAGACATGTGGCAGTGCATACCGGAACCGTTATCGCCAAACATCGGTTTTGGCATGAAGGTTGCGGTTTTACCGAAACGGTGCGCAACGTTGTGCACAACGTATTTGTAGATCTGAATTTCGTCCGCTTTTTTGGTCATGGTGTTGAAGCGGGTAGCCACTTCGTTCTGACCGGCAGTCGCTACTTCGTGGTGGTGAGCTTCAACCACCAGGCCCATCTCTTCCATCACCAGACACATGGTGGAACGAATGTCCTGTGCAGAGTCGACCGGAGGAACCGGGAAGTAACCGCCTTTTACGCCTGGACGGTGACCTTTGTTACCACCTTCGTATTTGGTGGAGGAGTTCCATGCGCCTTCGATGTCGTCGATAGCCACGTGGGAGCCAGAAATAGAGGCACCGAAACGGATGTCATCGAACAGGAAGAACTCTGGCTCTGGCCCGAACAGCACGGTGTCCGCGATGCCGGTAGAACGCAGGTACTCTTCAGCGCGTTTGGCGATAGAACGTGGGTCGCGGTCGTAGCCCTGCAGCGTGCCTGGCTCGAGGATATCGCAACGGATGATCAGGGTAGGTTCTTCGAAGAACGGATCAATGACCGCAGTGGTTGCATCTGGCATCAGAACCATGTCGGATTCGTTAATGCCTTTCCAGCCGCCAATGGAGGAGCCGTCAAACATTTTGCCTTCTTCAAAGAATTCGGCGTTCACCTGATGAGCAGGGATTGTGACGTGCTGTTCTTTACCTTTGGTATCGGTGAAGCGCAGATCGACAAACTTCACTTCATGTTCGTTCAGCATCGTCAAAACGTGTTCAGCGGACATACTTAACTCTCCAGATTGGTCATTGTCGTCGTGGTAACGAGGTCTTCAATTTCTGTTTGTACTGGCTGTTGCCATGTATTTTTTATAAAGCGAAATCTGTGCCAACTTTTAAAACACCCCAAAAAGGCGTTATCATGCGCACCATAGTGCAAAAGGGCTGCACCACAATGGATTTGTTGCACCAGTATAGTGCTTCAATGTGAACATTGAGCACCATATTGGTGCAATTTACGTTAAAGTGCCCTTTTACCGCTCCGTGAAAGCGATCACAAAGCATCTCTGCAATACTTGTTTGCGGGGGATGTTTGTGATCCTGTTTTGTAGTGCGATTAATCCGTGTACAATAACGCGCTATTTCTAAATGCCTGAGGCAAAGTTGTGATCGAAAATTTGCGTAACATCGCCATCATCGCGCACGTAGACCATGGTAAAACGACCCTGGTTGACAAGCTGCTGCAACAATCCGGTACGTTTGATGCGCGTGCCGAAACCCAAGAACGCGTGATGGACTCCAACGATTTGGAGAAAGAGCGTGGGATTACCATCCTCGCGAAAAACACCGCGATTAAATGGAATGACTACCGTATCAACATCGTTGATACCCCAGGGCACGCCGACTTCGGTGGTGAAGTTGAACGTGTAATGTCCATGGTAGACTCCGTTCTGCTGGTCGTTGACGCAATGGATGGCCCAATGCCACAGACGCGCTTCGTGACCAAAAAAGCTTTTGCCCATGGTCTGAAGCCAATCGTTGTTATCAACAAAGTTGACCGCCCTGGCGCGCGTCCTGACTGGGTTGTTGACCAGGTCTTCGACCTGTTCGTTAACCTCGACGCGACCGACGAGCAGCTGGACTTCCCTATCGTTTACGCCTCTGCGCTGAACGGTATCGCGGGTCTGGACCACGAAGACATGGCTGAAGACATGACCCCGCTGTATCAGGCGATTGTTGACCGTGTTCCTGCGCCAAACGTCGATCTCGACGGTACCCTGCAGATGCAGATCTCTCAGCTCGACTACAACAACTACGTTGGTGTTATCGGCATTGGTCGTATCAAGCGCGGTAAAGTGAAGCCGAACCAGCAGGTCACTATCATCGATAGCGAAGGCAAAACCCGTAACGGTAAAGTCGGTAAAGTGCTGACTCACCTGGGTCTTGAGCGTATCGAGAGCGACATCGCGGAAGCGGGCGACATCATCGCCATCACCGGTCTGGGTGAACTGAACATCTCCGACACCATCTGCGATCCGCAGAACGTCGAAGCGCTGCCAGCCCTGTCCGTTGATGAACCAACCGTATCCATGTTCTTCAACGTCAACACCTCTCCGTTCTGTGGTAAAGAAGGTAAATTTGTTACCTCCCGTCAGATCCTTGACCGCCTGAACAAAGAGCTGGTGCACAACGTTGCGCTGCGCGTTGAAGAAACCGAAGACGCTGACGCATTCCGCGTTTCGGGTCGTGGCGAGCTGCACCTGTCAGTTCTGATCGAAAACATGCGTCGTGAAGGTTTCGAGATGGCGGTTTCCCGTCCGAAAGTTATCTTCCGCGAAATCGACGGCCGTAAACAAGAGCCGTTCGAAAACGTAACGCTGGACGTCGAAGAGCAGCACCAGGGTTCTGTCATGCAGGCACTGGGCGAGCGTAAAGGCGACCTGAAAAACATGAATCCAGATGGCAAAGGCCGCGTACGTCTCGACTACGTGATCCCAAGCCGAGGCCTGATCGGCTTCCGTTCTGAGTTCATGACCATGACGTCCGGTACCGGTCTGCTGTACTCCACCTTCAGCCACTACGACGACGTGCGTCCGGGCGAAGTGGGCCAGCGTAACAACGGCGTGCTGATCTCCAACGGTCAGGGTAAAGCGGTTGCGTTTGCGCTGTTCGGTCTGCAGGATCGCGGTAAGCTGTTCCTGGGTCACGGTGCGGAAGTGTACGAAGGCCAGATCATCGGTATTCACAGTCGTTCTAACGACCTGACCGTAAACTGCCTGACCGGTAAGAAACTGACCAACATGCGTGCGTCCGGTACTGACGAAGCAACGGTTCTGGTTCCACCGATCAAGATGACTCTGGAGCAGGCTCTGGAATTCATCGATGACGACGAACTGGTCGAAGTGACTCCACAGTCAATTCGTATCCGTAAACGTCACCTGACCGAGAACGATCGTAAACGTGCAATGCGCGGTGCGAAAGAAGACTAATACGGTCAATCCGTAGGCCGGGTAAGCGCAAGCGCCACCCGGCAACGTAAAAGCCGCTGAGAAATCAGCGGCTTTTTTATTAGAACGAATACCGTAACCCTAAGCGAATCCGGTACTGCTCGCGGTTGTAATCATTCCATCTGTCCAGCCACTGAAGCTCAAGGTACGGCAGCCAGTTTCTGTCGATCTTATAGCTGAATTTATTGGTGATTTCCCAGTGATGGTCTTTGCCGTTTTTGCTGTGATAATCATTCACCCGCTGGAAAAAGTGCGGTTCAAAGGTGTAGAAAAACGCATCCGTCACTTTGAAATTCCAGTAGTTGGCAAACTCGTGCGTGTCGTTCTTATCCATCTGCCCGTTGTAATCCGGCGTATCGTAATTGGTATGGTTATAGCGATAGCGAAACGTCAGGTTGAACCAGTCGACGAATTTATAGTTGGTGTCCAGATAGACCGCACCCCCCGAACCGGCGCTGCTGTCGTTAATTAATCCGCCAGGCTGGAAGGTGAGTTTGTCGGTGGGTTTAAAGAGCGGATACCACCCCTCAATTTCGTTATAGCTGTGCTTCAGCTCGTCCCATTTCCCCACGTTATAGGCATTGGTGAACATCAGCCCCGCGCCCATATCGAAGTTATACCCCGCACGCAGGATCACCTCGTGCAGCTCAGAGGCCGTGTTGTAGGCTTCGCGCGTTTCGACATAGGCCCCGGCAAATACCGGGCAGGACACAGACGACACGATCAGTACGGTAATGATTCTTTTCATAATTTGTCCATGTATCAGGTACAGAAAGGCCTCCCTCCTGATAAGCAGGAAGGACATAGTGGCCGGATTTATTGTTATAAAGTGACTGCTGACGCTTTATTGTTGGTGGTTATCTCAGGGGTATTTGCGGTTTGTTTTTTCCGTTTTCCAATCTCCTCGATAATAAAAGCGAAGCGCGCTTCGTTGAGTTTATAAAACAGCCCCATGGTCACGGCGGCCACGATCGCCAGGCCGCACGGCCAGAGGAAAATAAGCTGACGCAACCCCAGCAGCGTGCCTGCGCTCTGCACCGCATGGGGAACGTAGCCAATCTGGGTTAGCATGATGCCGGGCAGGAAGCCGGCGAGGGCGGCGGATATTTTGCGCGAGAAGGTATACCCGGTGTACACCGACCCTTCTGCGCGGATGCCGGTTTTCCACTCGCCGTAATCGACGGTATCCGGCACCAGCGCCCAGTTCAGGCTATTCACAAACGCCGTGCCGAAGAAGGCCATGCAGGAAAACAGCACGAACAGCAGGGAGCTGGTCCCCCAGAAGAAGTTCAGCACGTCACCCACTGCCCACAGCGCCAGCCCGCCCAGATAGACCGGCTTCTTGCCGAAGCGCTTCACCGCGCCGGGAACCAGAAACACGCCAATCAGAATGCAGCCCATGCTGAAAAAGCCCATCCACGACAGCAGATGGAGATCGTTCAGCACGTACTGGGTGTAATAGACCTGAATCGCCAGCTTGATGTTAAACGCGGCGAGGGTGCACAGGTTGGCGATGCACAGCACCAGCAGCGGCGGGTTGCGGAAAATCGCGCAGAACGATTTCAGAATGCCGGGCTTATGGTGATCGGGCGTGACCTCCACGTAGCGCTCCTTCACGCCGCTGTAGCACCACCACATGCAGAACAGACCGCCGGTCACAAACGCCAGCGCGGCCACCAGATAGCCCAGTGACGGCTGGTGGACGAACAGCGCCTGGATGGGCATAAAGCCGACGGTGCAGAGCAACAGCCCCACCGTTGCGCCGCCCTGACGCCACGCCGCAAGCTGCGCACGCTCGTTGGGGTTTTTGGTCATGGCGGGCACCATCGCGCCGTAAGAGCAGTTCATCAGGCTATAGCACAGGCCAAACAGCATGAAGAGCGCGGTGGCGAGCGCCGTTTTCACCGTCAGGCTAAAGTCGTTGGCCATAAACTGCGCCGTCGCGACCAGCGCCACCGGAACGGAGGCATAAAGGATGAAGGGCCGGAATTTTCCCCTCGCGCCGATATTGCGCCGGGAGTCCAGCACTACGCCGGTCAGCATATCGGTAAACGCGGTAAAGAATTTCGCCACCAGGAAAATAATGCCGCCGTAGAACGCGGGCAGGCCCAGCTCATCGGTGTAAAACTTCAGCAGATACAGCGTGCCGATACACAGCATCAGGTTCGAGCCAAAATCGCCCATCCCGTAGGCGCACTTCTCTCGCAGGCTCAATTTCAGGGTTAACGGATCACGGTTATGTGTCATGGTCGATCCTCAGAGCGCCCCGCAGGGCGCGCTATCTCGTCTTTTATGCCGTACGCTTGCGCAACTCGATCTCTTCGACGATGCGCACATACATCTTCTCGTTGAGGTTGTAGAAGCAGCCCATCGCCACAATGGTGGTAACCGCCAGCAGGCTCGGGTAGATAAAGATCAGCTGCCGCAGCCCTTCAACCGTCCCGGCGGATTGCACCACGTTGGGCACATAGCCGATTTGCGTCAGCATAATGCCGGGGAAGAAGCCCGCCAGCGCCTGAGACACCTTGCGGAAGAAAGTAAACCCGGTGTAGACCGTTCCCTCGGAGCGCACGCCGGTGCGCCACTCGCCGTACTCCACGGTATCGGACACCAGCGCCCAGTTCAGGCTGTTTACAAACGCGGAGCCGAAGAAGGCCAGGCAGGAGAACGCCACAAAGCTCACCGAGCCGCCGCCGAAGAAGTAGTTGAGCAGATCGCCCGCCACCCAAATCGTCAGTCCGCTGATGTAGACCTTTTTCTTACCGAAGCGCCGTACCGCGCCGGGCATCATAAAGACGCCGATAAAAATGCAGCCCATGCTGAAGAAGCCCATATACGACAGCAGGATCGGGTCGTTCAGGACGTACTGCGTGTAGTACACCTGAATGGCGAGCTTGACGTTAAAGGCGCCCAGCGTGCACAGGTTAGCAATGCACAGAATAAACAGCGGACGGTTCCCGGCGATGGCGCGAAACGACTGCAGCAGACCCGGCTTTTGCGCCGGATGAGCAGGCCGCGTCTCGACGTAACGCTCGGTCACGCCCTTATAGCACCACCACATAAAGAACAGCCCGAACAGCGAGAAGAGGGTGGCGGCAAAGATATAGCCAAGCTGGTCGTTGCCCTCAATCAGGTTCATCACCGGAACAAAGCCCACGGTGCAGAGCAGCAGGCCCAGCGTGGCGCCGCCCTGACGCCAGGCGGCCAGCGAGGCGCGCTCGTTCGGGTTTTTGGTCATAGCGGGCACCATCGCGCCGTAGGAGCAGTTCATCATGCTGAAGAACAGGCCGTACAGCATGAACAGCACCGTCGCCATGACCGTCTTACCCGTGACCTCAAACGGCGTGCCGACAAAGTTGGCAATCGCCAGCAGGGTCACCGGGAACGCCGCGTACAGCACGAACGGGCGGAATTTCCCCTTCGGGCCTATGTTGCGCCGGGAGTCGAGCATGATCCCGGTGCCCATGTCGGTGAAGGCGGTGAAGAACTTGGCAATCAGGAAGATGATCCCGCCGTAGGTGCCCGGTAGCCCCAGCACGTCGGTATAAAACTTCAGCAGATACAGGGTGCCAATATCCAGCAGGATATTCGAGCCGAGGTCGCCCATCCCGTAGGCGAGTTTCTCTTTAAACGGCAGGCGTAGGGTTGCCGGATCGGAAGTATGTTGACTCATTATTATTCTCCGTCTGCCCGCAGGTTTCCCTGCGGGCGAGCCTTATCAGATATGACGTAAGGTGCTAAACAGATCTGCCCATTCGCTGTGCTGGCGATAGAAGACTGGCGGCCTGCCGAGCGGGGCGTCAACGGTCACGTCACCGCCCGGGCAGGTTTCTCCGGTCCACGCATTCACCCAGCTGTCCTGCGGCAGATAGAGCGTCCAGTCGGTGCGCCCCTCTTCGTGAACGGGTGCCACCAGCAGATCGCGGCCAAACAGATACTGATACTTCAGCGTGTAGGCGCGCGCGTCGTCCTCGTAGTGCAGGAACAGCGGGCGCATCACCGGCAGGCCGCTTTTCGCGTTCTGCGCGACGGCGGCTTTGATATACGGCTTCAGGGTGGTGAAGACGGTGGTCATGCGCGCGAAGTGCGCGATGGTTTCCGCATCGCCGTCGAACTGCCAGTTGTCGCCGGGGCGATTGCCCTCATGGGTGCGCATCATCGGCGTGAAGGCGCTGAAATCGCACCAGCGCAGCAGCAGCTCTTTGCTGCGCTTCATCCCGAACAGGGTGGTATAGCCGCCGATGTCGCTGTGGTGCAGGCCGTGCCCGGTCATCGCCAGGGAGAGCGCCGCCGGAATCACCGAGGCCGGGCCGTCGTCCAGGCTCCAGTCGACGTTCTGATCGCCCGCCCACATCATCACGGAATGCTTCTGGCTGCCGGTGTAGCCCGCGCGCATGAAGAACAGGATCTCCCCGAGCTTGCCGGTCTCTTGCAGCGCCTCGTAGTTACACTTCGCCCACAGGGCAGGCCAGGCGTTGTGCATGATCTCCGCGCTGACGCCGTTGTGCAGGAAGGTGTCGGTCGGCAGGTACTCCCCGAAGTCTGCCATCCAGCCGCTACAGCCCAGTTCGATCAGGTTCTTTTTGATCACCTCTTTGTACCAGCCGTAGGCTTCCGGATTGGTGAGGTCGATAACGCCCGCATAGAACTCACCGAATTCGACGTGGTAGTCCTTGCCGTCGGCATTTTTGGTCAGATAGCCGCGTTTCGCCGCCTCTTCGCACAGGTCTTTATCGCTGGCCACGTACGGGTTGATATAGGAGAGGAACTGCACGCCTTCCTCTTTCCACTGCTGAATACGCGCATCAAGCTGCGGGTACAGCTCGCGGTTCCACTTCCAGTTCCACATCACGCGTTTGCCGAAGGAGGTCATGCGGATGCCGGACCAGTCCTGCGCCCAGATGCCGTTCACCTTCACGCCGCCTTTGCGCATCACGTCGAGCTTCTGCTGACACACCTCGGTGCCGCCCTGAATCCCCAGCGTCACGCCGTCGTACACCCAGTCCGGCAGTTCTGGCTGTCGCCCCAGCAGGCCGGTAAGTTTTTCCAGCAGATCGACGTACGTTTCCGCACATTCGAAGCGCAGCGTGGCGTTATCCTCCCAGAACGCCAGCTCGTGGAAGTCCGGCGCGCTGAAGTCAAAGTTCATGTAGCAGCTGTTATCCACGTGGCAGTAGTACTTCTGGGTGCTCACAAACGTCGGCTGCGGGAAGAAGGTCCAGTAGTAATCGCCGCCTGCGTTCTCCTTGCAGTCGGCCTGCCAGGTGACAAAGGTTTGCTTGTTACGACCCACGCCCTGCTCGCTGGTCCACAGCGGGAACGGCTTGCCGCGCAGGTCGAAGTAGGAAAACTGCTCGCCGCAGCCGTAGATATGATCTTCCGGCTGCGCCGCCAGCCGCAGCCAGATGCGGTTATGGCGGGCGGCATCATTGCTGAGCTTCAGCTCCAGACGGCCTTCGGCGTCCACGCCCACCCGCAGCGTCGCGCTCACCGCGTCGCCCCGGGTGAAGCGGATCGCCCAGCCCGCGCTTTGCTGCGTAACGGTCGCGTCCGTCAGGGCAATCTTTTCGTTGAGCCTGTCCTTGATGCTGAAGTTGCCGCGAAACATCTCGATATCGGCCTCGCCCGCGCCGATCCACAGGCAGGGCGCTTCCGCGGTGTGGGACAAAATCAGGCGGTTTTCCCAGTGCAGGGTGAAACCCCTTTCGTTATTTTTCAGGTCAATATTGTGTAGGGTACGCATAAGAGCTCCGTCTTTTATTATTTGGCCAGGCTATCCAGCAGGCCGGCGGCCGTTGCCGGGGCTAAGCCCGGAGCCAGCGGCAGGCGAGGGATCACCAGGCAGTGCAGCAGATGGTAAATATCCTGCTTGCCGTCCCAGACTTTGGTCGTCACTTCGTTATTGGTGTCCAGCTCCTGCCACCAGGAGCCGTTCTCGTAATCCATCAGATACTTGATGCAGTAATCCCACCACCTCTGATACCAGGCTTCGTACTGCGCCTCGCCGGTCACGGTGTAGAGCGCGTAAGCCGTGCCCATCGCCTCGACGATCGGCCAGCGCACGCGCTCGCGCACGATAGGCTTGCCGTCCCAGCCCACGGAGTAGACAAACCCGTCCGCGCCGTCCGGTGCCCACGCATCGCGAATGGTGGCGTGGAACAATCCTTTCGCATCTTCCAGCAGCCACTCCGGCGGGGTTTCAAAGCGGGCTTCCAGCGCGGCGCGCAGGTGCAGCATGAGGCGGCCCCACTCGATCCAGTGCCCCGGCGTGCCGCCGTAGGCGCGGAAACGGTGGGCAGGATTGTCGATGTTGTAGGCGCGGATCGGGTTCCAGTCAGTGTCGAAATGCTCGTTAACGCGGTACTCCCCTTTGCGCGCCACGTCGTGAATAATCACCGAGGCGATGCGCAGGGCGCGGTCGAGCCACTTGCGGTCGTGCGTCACGTCATAGACGATCAGGAAGGCTTCCACGGCGTGCATGTTGGCGTTGCCGCCGCGGTAATCCTCGGTTTTGCTGAAGGCCTCGTCCCAGGATTCGAGGCACATTTGCTCTTCCTCGCTCCAGAAATAGCGCTCGATCACCTCAATGGCGTCGTCCAGCAGCCTGCGCGCCTGTGGATGGCCGGTAGTCACGGCGCTCGCCGCGCCCAGCAGCACGAAGAAGTGCTGATAGCCCTGCTTGGAGGCGTCAATCACGCCCTCATCGTTCACGCAGGCGTACCAGCCCCCGTGCTGTTTGTCGCGCAGCGGGCCGTTGAGGGCATTAATGCCGTGCTCAACCAGGGCATACGCGCCGGGACGGCCCATGTTGGCGGCCACCGCGTAGACGTGCAGCATGCGGGCGGTGATCCACAGATGCGTGCCCATATCGCTGCGCACCTGACCGTTATTGCCCAGCCAGCCAAAACCGGTCGGCACGGCGGCGTTTTTACCGAAGTCGAAAATACGGTCGGTCTCTTGTTCGAGCCAGCGGTTATGGCTCAGGGTGTTAAACCATTTCATGTTCGGGTCCTTTCCTAGCGGCGAGCCATCATTTCGTCGACGATCTCACCCAAACGCTGCAGTTTCGGCACGGAGACGTCGCGCAGCATCATGTCCGTATCCGGCAGCCCTACCACGGACGACCACACGGCGCGACCGGCTAAAAAGCCGGAAGCTCCCGCCTGCATGGCAACCTGCACCGCGCGCGGGAAGAGCTTGTCGTCCACGCCGGAAGAGAGGATCACCCACGGCATATTGATTTCCGCGTTCAGCTTCTGCGAGGCGGCCAGCAATTCCTGCTGCGTACCTTTACCGAACAGCGGCATCTCCACTTTGTAGAGGTCGGCCCCGCTGTCGCCCAGCTCTTTCGCCGCATCAATAATCGCCTGCTCGCGGTCAAACGCGGCACCGCGACGCGGCGGACGCACCACCGGCTCAATAATGCTCAGCAGCCCGTTGCTGTGGCACAGCGTGTTGAACGCCTGCACCATCTCCAGCCGCTGCTGCGGATCTTCATCGCTGCGCCACAGCACCAGCAGCTTCAGCGCCTTGCCGCCGTCGCGCCTGACCGCCTGCGCGTCGATGGTCTTGTCGATGACCACGCTGTCGACCGGAATACCGTTGCCCGGTATAAACTCGTCGGCGGCCACAATCATTGCGCAGCTTTTGGCAACGGCATGCTGCTCGACGATCTGGCGGTAGCAGAACTGCTGGTCGACGAGAATGGCGGAGGCGTAAGGCGACAGGATTTTGGCGGCGTTAACCTTAAAATCCGTGAGGTGCTGGTCGGTGACCGGCACCGGCGCGCCAGCCGCCGCAAACATCAGGCGCATCGCTTCGCGCTGGTCCACGGCCAGCATCGCAAAACCGCCGGAAGGTCGGGTGATATCTTTCAGGGTGTACATCGTCATTCCTCAGTCCTTTCGTATCAGTGTGTTTTTTTCAGCCCGGCAGATGCGCGAACCTGTTCGAGAATGGCCGTCCAGTCTTCGCGCCCGCGCCCGGCGGCGCGTGCCTGGCTGTAAACTTCGCGCGAGGCCGCGCCGAGCGGCATCGGGACGTGGAGCTGGTTGGCCACGTCGAGCGCAATGCCCAGATCTTTATGCGCAAGGTCGATCATGAAGGCGGGTGAAAGATCCCCTTTCAGCACCTTGTTCGGCCATGAGGTTGTGAAGTGGCCTTTGCCTGCAGGCGTGCCGCTCATCACCTTGAGCGCCACGTCGAAGGAGAGACCGAGCGCTTCGCACAGCACGGCGGCCTCGGCCGACAGCGCGTTCAGGGCAATGCTCATGTAGTTATTGATGAGCTTCACGCGGATGCCCATGCCCGGCCCGCCCGCGTTAATCAGCTCGTTGCCCATTGCCATGAGTACCGGGGTGGCGCGCTCAACCTGCTGCGCCGTACCGCCTGCCAGCAGAAGTAACGTACCGGCGATGGCATGGTCAGACGTGCGCCCGACCGGGACGTCCATCAGGCTGAAGCCGCGCGCCGCCATGTCGCGGATCAGCTCGTCGGTTTGCAGCGGATGAATGGTGGACATATCAATCACCAGCGCGTCGCGGGGCATCCCTTCGCAAACGCCGTGCTCGCCGAACAGGACGCTGCGCACCAGGTCGCCGTTTGGCAGCATGGTGATGACAAATTCGGCCTCCTTTGCGGCCTGCGCGGGCGTGGTTGCCGCCCGTGCGCCGCTTTCCACCAGCGTCTGAACCGCCTGCGGGTTAACATCAAAGACCTGAAGCCGGTGTCCCTGCTTCAGCAGATTCTTCGCCATTGGCGCGCCCATCTGCCCTAAACCGATAAATGCGATTGCTGACATGCCTCTCTCCTGTCACTTCGTGTCAATTTTTGCGCGTTTATGTTGTCTGTTTTTGATCGTATTTGTAATTTATCGTCAAAAAATAGACATGAGTCACTTTTTAAACATTTGGTGAAATTAAAATGACGGCATCAGAAATCGCAGAAGGAATCACCATGACTCGCATCGTTTGTGTCGGCATTACCGTGCTGGATCGCATCTGGTATCTCGATGATTTACCGAAGGAAGGTGGGAAATATGTCGCAAAGGACTATACAGAAGTGGGCGGCGGCCCGGCGGCTACTGCGGCGGTGGCGGCGGCAAAGCTGGGGGCGGAAGTGGATTTTATTGGTCGGGTGGGTGACGACGACACCGGCAGACGGCTGCTCGCGGAGCTGGAATCCCTGGGGGTGAATACACGCTACACGCGCGTGTTCAGCGGTGCCCGCTCGTCACAGTCGGCGGTGCTGGTGGACGCCAGCGGGGAGCGCGTCATCGCGAACTACCCCAGCCCCGATCTCCCCGCTGGGGCAGACTGGCTGCAAGAAATCGACTTCTCACAATGGGACCTTGTATTAGCGGACGTGCGCTGGCACGACGGGGCAAAACAGGCGTTCACCCTTGCCCGTCGGCAGGGCGTTCCGACCCTGCTGGACGCCGACGTCACCCCGCAGGACATCGCGGAACTGATCGCCATAAGCGACCATGCCGCCTTCTCCGCGCCGGGGCTGCGGCGCTTAACGCAGGTGGAAGAAACTGCTGGTGCGCTGAAAAAAGCACAAACGCTCACAAATGGACATGTGTATGTAACCCAGGGGCGAGACGGCTGCTTCTGGCTGGAAAACGGCACGGTGTGCCACCAGCCCGGCTTTGAGGTGGATGTCATTGATACCACCGGCGCTGGGGATGTTTTCCACGGCGCGCTGGCGGTCAGCCTGGGGCAGCAAGTCCCTGTGGATGACGCCGTGCGGTTTGCCAGCGCGGTCGCCGCCCTGAAGTGCACCAGGCCCGGCGGGCGTGCGGGGATACCCGACTGTGATCAAACCCGCTCTTTTTTGTCACTTTTTGTATAAAATGCGGGGCGTGATGGTTTTCAGAGGACAGCCCATGAGCCTTACCGAACTGACCGGCAACCCGCGTCACGATCAGCTGCTGACGCTGATTGCCGATCGCGGCTATATGAACATTGATGAACTGGCGCAGCTGCTGGATGTCTCCACGCAAACGGTGCGGCGCGATATCCGCAAGCTCAGCGAGCAGGGACTGATCACGCGTCATCATGGCGGCGCGGGCAGAGCGTCCAGCGTGGTGAACACGGCGTTTGAGCAGCGCGAAGTGTCGCTCACCGAAGAGAAGCGGGCGATTGCCGAAGCGATTGCAGACTACATTCCCGATGGCTCGACCATCTTCATCACCATCGGAACGACGGTGGAGCACGTTGCCCGGGCGCTGCTGAACCACAACCATCTGCGCATTATCACCAACAGCCTGCGGGTGGCGCACATTCTCTATAAAAACCCGCGCTTTGAAGTGATGGTGCCCGGCGGCACGCTGCGCCCGCACAACGGCGGTATTATCGGCCCGGCGGCGACGGCGTTTGTGTCTGGCTTTCGGGCGGACTATCTCGTGACCAGCGTGGGCGCGATTGAGCACGACGGCGCGATGATGGAGTTTGACGTCAATGAAGCCAGCGTGGTGAAAACCATGATGGCTCACTCGCGCCATATTTTACTGGCGGCCGATCATACGAAGTACACCGCCTCCGCCGCCGTGGAAATTGGCAACGTGGCGCAGGCCACGGCGCTCTTTACTGACGAGCTCCCCGGCTCCACGCTGCAAAACCATCTTAAATCCAGCAAGGTTGAGGTCGTTGAAGTGAATTCAAACGACGAACAGCAGGCGGGTTAATCCGTTTATGGCCCGGACTTCAGGTGCGGGCCGCTCCTTTCTCTAAGCTGAATCTGGCGCATAGCCAAACCTTCTCTTTCCCGCTACAGTTAATTTTCCACGGCGAGCAGGAGATAAACATGCTTTATATCTTTGACTTAGGAAATGTAATCGTCGACATCGATTTTAATCGGGTGCTGGGCGCATGGAGCGATTTTAGCCGTGTTCCGCTGGCGACGTTAAAGCAGAATTTCGCGATGAGCGAGACCTTCCACCAGCACGAGCGCGGTGAAATCAGCGACGAGGAATTTGCAGAACGTTTCTGCCAGGAGATGGGGCTCTCGTTAAGCTACGAGCAGTTTTCCCACGGCTGGCAGGCGGTATTTGTGGCGATTCGCCCAGAAACGATCGACATCATGCACAAACTGCGCGAGCAGGGGCACCGCGTGGTTGTCCTGTCCAATACCAACCGCCTCCACACCACGTTCTGGCCTGAGGAATACCCTGAGGTTAAGGCGGCGGCAGATAAAATCTATCTCTCGCAGGAGATGGGCATGCGTAAGCCTGAAGCGCGGATTTACCAGGCGGTTCTGCAGGCAGAGGGATTCACCGCGGCCGATGCGGTCTTTTTCGACGACAATGCCGATAATATAGAGGGGGCTAACCAGCTGGGTATCACGTCAATTCTGGTGACCGGAAAAGAGACGATCCCCAACTACTTTGCGAAGCAGCTATGCTAAAAACCGTTCATCAAAAAGCCACACATCATACGCGTCCGCTGCGGGCCTGGCTGAAGCTGCTCTGGCACCGCATTGATGAGGACAATATGACCACGCTGGCGGGTAACCTCGCCTACGTGTCGTTGCTTTCACTGGTGCCGCTGGTGGCGGTTATCTTTGCCCTGTTTTCCGCCTTCCCGATGTTTGCGGAAGTGAGCGTACAGCTTCGCCACTTTGTTTTCGCGAATTTCATTCCCGCCACCGGCGACATCATTCAGAACTACATTGAGCAGTTTGTTGCCAACTCTAACAAGATGACGGCGGTGGGGGCGTGTGGTCTTATCGTCACCGCGCTGCTGTTGATGTACGCCATTGATAGCGCGCTCAACACCATCTGGCGCAGTAAAAAAGCGCGGCCCAAGGTTTACTCGTTTGCCGTCTACTGGATGATCTTAACGCTGGGCCCGCTGCTGGCCGGGGCGAGCCTTGCTATTAGCTCGTACCTTCTGTCATTGCGCTGGGCGAGCGATTTTAACGGTGCCATTGATAACGTCCTGCGCATCTTCCCGCTGATCCTGTCGTGGCTCTCTTTCTGGCTGCTCTATAGCGTTGTCCCGACCACACGCGTACCTAACCGCGATGCGGTAGTGGGGGCGCTGGTGGCGGCGTTGCTGTTTGAGCTCGGTAAGAAAGGGTTTGCCCTCTACATCACCATGTTTCCGTCCTATCAGCTGATTTACGGCGTGCTGGCGGTGATCCCCATTTTGTTTGTCTGGGTCTACTGGACCTGGTGTATCGTCTTGCTTGGTGCCGAAATAACTGTCACTCTCGGCGTATACCGCGAACTTAAAAAAGCAGCAGCAGCTGAAAAACAACAAGAAGCAGACCAACCATGATTGCATTGATTCAGCGCGTAACCCGTGCCAGCGTCACCGTGGAGGGAGAGGTGACGGGTGAAATTGGCCCAGGACTTTTGGTGTTGTTAGGTGTCGAAAAGGATGATGACGAACAAAAAGCCAACCGCTTGTGCGAGCGCGTGCTGGGCTACCGCATTTTCAGCGATGCGGAAGGAAAGATGAACCTGAACGTCCAGCAGGCGGGCGGCAGCGTACTGGTGGTGTCCCAGTTTACGCTGGCGGCGGATACCGAGCGCGGCATGCGCCCGAGCTTCTCTAAAGGCGCCGCGCCGGATCGTGCAGAAGCCCTTTACGAGTACTTTGTTGAGCGTTGTCGCCAGCAGGAAATGAATACGCAAACCGGACGATTCGCTGCAGATATGCAGGTATCGCTGGTGAACGATGGCCCCGTCACATTCTGGCTGCAGGTATGAGCATACTTACGGCATGGCCGCGGGTAACAAGAGAGAGTACAGCTATGTATCACCTTCGAGTACCGCAAACGGAAGAAGAGTTAGAAGCCTATTACCAGTTTCGCTGGGAAATGCTGCGCAAGCCATTACATCAGCCGAAAGGCTCCGAGCGCGACGCCTGGGACGCGATGGCCCATCACCAGATGGTGATGGACGAAGAGGGCAACCTCGTCGCCGTCGGGCGTCTGTATATCAACGCCGATAACGAAGCGTCTATTCGCTTTATGGCGGTTCACCCTTCCGTACAGGATAAAGGGCTGGGCACGCTCATGGCGATGACCCTAGAGTCCGTGGCCCGTCAGGAAGGCGTTAAGCGCGTCACCTGTAGCGCCCGCGAAGATGCCGTGGAGTTTTTTGCCAAGCTCGGTTTTGTGAATCAGGGGGAAATCACCGCCCCGCAAACCACGCCGATTCGTCATTTTTTGATGATCAAACCCATCGCCACGCTGGACGACATTCTTCATCGCGCCGACTGGTGTGGACAACTCCAGCAGGCCTGGTATCAGCACATTCCGCTCAGCGAAAAAATGGGCGTGCGCATCCAGCAGTACACCGGGCAAAAATTCATTACCACCATGCCGGAAACTGGCAATCAGAACCCTCACCACACGCTGTTTGCGGGCAGCCTGTTTTCCCTGGCCACGCTCACCGGCTGGGGGCTGATCTGGCTGATGCTGCGCGAGCGCCATCTGGGTGGCACCATCATTCTGGCCGATGCCCATATTCGTTACAGCGCGCCGATAAGCGGCAAACCGAGCGCGGTGGCCGATCTGGGGTCACTGGGCGGCGATCTGGACCGTCTGGCACGCGGCCGTAAAGCGCGTGTACAAATGCAGGTTGAACTGTTTGGCGATAAAACACCGGGCGCGGTGTTTGAAGGCACCTACATTGTTCTTCCGGCGAAGCCCTTCGGCGCGTATGAAGAGGGCGGGAACGAGGAGGAATAACTTCTCCAACGTTATCGCCGGGGGGAGCTTATCCGCCAGGCGATGTCGTGCATAACGTCTCGCGCTGACGGGCTAATGCCGCCAAGCTGAAAGAAGCCATGAATAACGCCCAGCCAGCGCTGAGCGGTACACTTCACACCCTGCTCAGTCAGATGTTGGTACAACATTTCTCCCTCATCGCACAGCGGATCGTACTCGGCGGTAATGATGTGCACAGGCGGCAGACCGTTAAAATCATCCCGCCACAGGGGGCTGGCTTCCGGATGCTGGCGGTCGGTGTCGGCGAGATACATTTCATACCCGCTAAGCAGCGTATCGCGAGTGATCACGTAATCCGTGCCATTGAGGGCATAGCTTTCAAAACTGGCCGTGGCGTCGAGCATGGGGTAGATAAGAATGAGCTGCGCAGGTTGCCACAGCCCTTTAACCTTAAGCCTCAGCGCCGTTACCAGCGCCAGATGCCCCCCCGCGCTGTCTCCGCAAAGGGTGATGCGGTTTTTATCCACGCCCAGCTTGTCTGCATTTTGCCAGACCAGATCTGCACCTCTTTCCGCATCGTCATGTGCGGCGGGGAAGGTCTGTTCCGGCGCTAGCCTGTACTGAATCGCAACCACCCGACAATTGCCAAAGCAGGCTAACTGACGGAGTTGATTGTCATGGGTATCAAAGCCGCCGCTGATAAAACATCCACCATGGTAGTAGATGGCAGCAGGCAATATTTCAGGGGCATTAAGAGGTGAAAATACCCGAATGGTACGATCTTCAAGAACAAGCGTCTCCACCTGAACGCGCGTTTCGGTCTCTCCGGCAAGGCCGGTACTGGCAAGATAGCCTGCTCTTCGCACCTCAATGCTCTGGCGACGTGACGAGGGCCTACCTGCAGCGATAAATCCCTGGACCAACGTCGCAATACCCTGTTCCAGCGCCATGAAAATTCCCTTTTACTGTATGGATGAACAGTTTTATAGCCTGGTTTGATTCAAAAGAAAACAAGAATATTGTTGAGGACAACAATCTGGAAGGTGGCTCGCAATGGCGCTTGCCGTACCATCCCCCGCCACGCCGCCCGCTATCCCTGCGGCAAGGGTTGCCAGGGCGCTGATGGTCTGCTTTTCACTTTCGCTCAGCGCAGCAACATCCTTCCCGTACATTTCCAGCGCAATACCACCTGCCAGCTCCCCGGCGGCGGCTTTTTCCATTCCGTCGTCCAGCCCGGAACGGTGCCCGGTAATCTCCGCCACGTACGGTGCGGCGGCTCCGGCCAGCGCGGCGGTCATGTCGCCGCCCGCCAGCCCCTGAGCCGCAGCGGTAGCGGCCTGAATGGCGCGCTGCATGTTGCTGCCCGTGCCGTGCTGCTCCATTGCCGTGCGTCCGGCCTGGTCGGCTATCTCCTGCAATGCCGCCTGCTATCCCTGCGGATCGAGCCGGTTAAGGGCTGATGGTTAAGGAGAAGATCCCTGCGTGGCGGTCGGGATCTTCGGTTCAAGGATGATCATTTATCGGGATCTACTGGTGGTTTCTTGCGGGTGTTGTACTAGTCTATTTTGTTGAATATTAAACATCCCACTGCACTAAGTATTCCTGCGACAACACTCATCTTAACGACTTTAATAACACCAGATAGCGATAAATAAACTTCCCCAGTATAAATAACCGCTGTTACAATCCTGGTAACTACACCTAGTGCAAAAAAAACCGTGGTCATATAGATAAAAATAAGAATAAATATATGAGGTGTCATTTTCTTCTTCATTGTTTTTTATCCTTATTTTTTATTAATTCTTTAACTGTATCATTGGATATTTCAAAAACCGAAGCAGAACCAATATCTCCTATCACACCGGAAAAAGACCCTACGTATGGCGCAATCAGCTTTGGAGCATACTTTCCAAAATATCCTCCGGCCAGCGACCCCGCAATGGCGCCGCCCTGACCAGTTAAGCTGGGTCCATCAGTCATAAATGCACCACCCATATTAATAAGAGTGTTACCACTAATCTTATATCCTGGAGCCAGATAACCAGCACCTGCCGCTACGGCAGCGCTGTAGTAACTAAACTCACTGCCTGGCGACATATTCATGTACTGGAATAAAGAGTTAGCCCCACCACTAATAACCGCACCGGTAACACCTTTACCCACTGCGACTGTCGGGCCAAGATAAATGGCTCCAGCCATAAATACCCCATCCTGATAACCTTCCACTATCGCTTTAGTGATATTAGCCCCTTCCTGCTGGAGGGTTTGTTACAAAATTATGTGTAGCATCCACATACTGCTTTGCATTCTGATATTCTGGAAATTCTTTTTCATGTTTTTTCCAATGCCCATAGGCATTTGCTACGGATTCCATCTTCTTGGTTTCTGTCCAAATATCGGTATCTTTGGATTTTCCATTCTTGGCGATCCCACCACCACCTTTAAGTGGATCACCATTAGCATCTTCAACTCCGATCCTCAGCATCGGATTGATATCAAAGATTTTATCCTTGCTTAACGAGTTATTCTCAACCACCGTCTTCCCGGCCTGCGCTCCCGCAATGGCGCTTGCCGTGCCGTCCCCCGCAACACCACCCGCTATCCCTGCGGCAAGGGTTGCCAGGGCGCTGATGGTCTGCTTTTCACTTTCGCTCAGCGCAGTAACATCCTTTCCGTACATCTCCAGCGCGAGCGTGCCCGCCAGCTCCCCGGTGACGGCACCCGCCGCACCCGCCAGCGCGTCTTTCCCCTGCATCGCGGCCAGCACGGCGTTCGCCACCGCGTGGGCGGCGGCTTTTTCCATCCCGTCGTCCAGCCCGGAACGGTGGCCGATAATCTCCGCCACGTACGGTGCGGCGGCTCCGGCCAGCGCGGCGGTCATGTCGC
>NZ_JBLKDA010000037.1:0-35137 GCF_047530215.1 Enterobacter sp. 01-M-03-SI-ECC | reverse complement strand
GTGCTTACCGGGCCTACAACGGCCCCGAACGCAGGCCGGGTAAGCAAAGCGCCACCCGGCAACAGCAGCACCGAACCGTAGGCCGAGTAAGCGCAGCGCCACCCGGCAACAGCAGCACCGAACCGTAGGCCGGGTAAGCAAAGCGCCACCCGGCAACAGCAGCACCGAACCGTAGGCCGGGCAAGCAAAGCGCCACCCGGCAACAGCAGCACCGAACCGTAGGCCGGGTAAGCGAAGCGCCACCCGGCAACAGCAGCACCGAACCGTAGGCCGGGTAAGCGCAGCGCCACCCGGCAACAGCAGTACCGAACCGTAGGCCGGGTAAGCAAAGCCACCCGGCAAAAACAGGATATCGCCATGCTCGATAAACACACCCACACCCTGATCGCCCATCGTCTGCATCAGGCGGAACAATCCCGGGAGCAGATCCGCGCGATCTCGCTGGATTACCCGGAGATTACGATTGAAGACGCCTACGCCGTCCAGCGCGAATGGGTCAGCCTGAAAATCGCCGAAGGCCGCGTGCTGAAGGGCCACAAGATCGGCCTGACCTCCAAAGCGATGCAGGCCAGCTCGCAGATTAGCGAGCCGGACTACGGCGCGCTGCTGGACGACATGTTCTTCCACGACGGCAGCGACATCCCCGTCGACCGCTTCATCGTCCCGCGCATTGAAGTGGAGCTGGCGTTCGTGCTGGCAAAACCGCTGCGCGGCCCAAACTGCACGATCTTCGACGTCTACAACGCCACGGACTACGTCATCCCCGCGCTGGAGCTGATCGACGCCCGCTGCCACAACGTTGACCCGGAGACCCAGCGCCCGCGCAAGGTCTTCGACACCATCTCCGATAACGCCGCCAACGCGGGCGTGATCCTCGGCGGCCGTCCGATTAAGCCCGACGAGCTGGACCTGCGCTGGATCTCCGCCCTGCTCTACCGCAACGGCGTAATCGAGGAGACCGGCGTGGCCGCAGGCGTCCTGAACCACCCGGCGAACGGCGTCGCGTGGCTGGCCAACAAGCTGGCGCCGTACGACGTGCAGCTTGAGCCGGGGCAGATCATCCTCGGCGGCTCGTTTACCCGCCCGGTGCCCGCCAGCAGAGGCGACACCTTCCACGTCGACTACGGCAACATGGGCTCCATCAGCTGCCGCTTTGTTTAGGAGAGACAACATGCAAAACGCATTTAAAGCGGCGCTGAAGGCGGGCCGTCCGCAAATCGGCCTGTGGCTGGGGCTCACCAGCAGCTACAGCGCCGAGCTGCTGGCGGGAGCAGGCTTCGACTGGCTGCTTATCGACGGCGAGCACGCGCCGAACAGCGTGCAAACCGTCTTAACCCAGCTGCAGGCCATCGCCCCTTATCCGAGCCAGCCGGTGGTGCGCCCGTCGTGGAACGACCCGGTGCAGATCAAACAGCTGCTGGACGTCGGCGCGCAAACCCTGCTGGTGCCGATGGTGCAAAACGCCGACGAGGCGCGGCTGGCGGTACGCGCCACCCGCTACCCGCCTGCGGGCATTCGCGGGGTGGGCAGCGCGCTGGCTCGCGCGTCGCGCTGGAACCGCATACCGGATTACCTCCAGCAGGCCAACGACGCCATGTGCGTGCTGGTGCAGATTGAAACCCGCGAGGCGCTGAAAAACCTGCCGCAGATCCTCGACGTGGAAGGCGTCGACGGCGTGTTTATCGGCCCGGCGGATCTGAGCGCCGACATGGGCTTTGCCGGCAATCCGCAGCACCCGGAGGTGCAGGCCGCCATCGAGCAGGCGATCGCGCAGATCCTCAGCGCGGGCAAAGCGCCCGGCATCCTGATGGCGAACGAGCAGCTGGCGAAACGCTATCTTGAACTCGGCGCGCTGTTTGTCGCCGTCGGCGTTGACACCACCCTGCTCGCCCGCGGCGCGGAAGCGCTGGCGGCACGCTTTATCGAAAACCCGGTTACGTCAGTTAATAACAATAAATCCGTCTACTAAACGTAAGATCTGGAGCGCACCATGACGACCTCTACCCTGCAAACACATGATAATAAAGCTGTTGAACAACGCGCCATTAACAAGCTGTTCCGACGCCTGATCGTCTTTCTCTTCATCCTGTTTGTCTTCTCGTTTCTCGACCGCATCAACATCGGCTTTGCCGGGCTGACGATGGGTAAAGATCTGGGCCTGACCTCCACCATGTTCGGCCTGGCCGCGACGCTGTTTTACGTCACCTACGTGCTGTGCGGGATCCCGAGCAACATCATGCTGGCGAAGATCGGCGCGCGGCGCTGGATCGCCGGGATCATGGTGGTGTGGGGCATCGCCTCCACCTGCACCATGTTCGCCACCAGCCCTGAAACCCTCTACGTGCTGCGCATGCTGGTGGGCATTGCCGAAGCCGGCTTCCTGCCGGGGATCCTGGTCTATCTCACCTGGTGGTTCCCGGCCTATCACCGCGCCCGCGCCAACGCGCTGTTTATGATCGCCATGCCGGTCACCATGATGCTCGGCTCGATCCTCTCCGGGTACATTCTGGCGATGGACGGGCTGTGGAGCCTGAAGGGCTGGCAGTGGCTGTTCCTGCTGGAAGGGCTGCCGTCGGTGGTGCTCGGCGTGGTGACCTGGTTCTACCTTAACGACACGCCGGATCGGGCCACCTGGCTGGACGATAACGAAAAGCAGGCGCTGAAAACGATGATCGCCCGCGAGCAGGAAGTCACTATTGCCCAATCCGTCACGCCGCGCTCGACGCTCCGTGAGGTGCTGACTCCGGCGGTGCTGCTCTACACGCTGGCCTACTTCTGCCTGACCAACACGCTGAGCGCCATCAACATCTGGACGCCGCAGATCCTGCAGAGCTTTAACACCGGGAGCAGCAATATCGTCATCGGCCTGCTGGCGGCGATCCCGCAGTTCTGCACCATTCTCGGGATGATCTGGTGGAGCCGCCGCTCCGACAGGCTGAAAGAGCGAAAAAAGCACACCATCCTGCCGTACCTGTTCGCCGCGGCGGGATGGATGCTGGCCTCCGCCACCGATCACAGCCTGATCCAGCTGCTTGGCATCGTCATGGCCTCAACCGGATCGTTTACCGCCATGGCGATATTCTGGACCACGCCGGATCGGGTCATTAGCCTGCATTCCCGGGCGGTGGCGCTGGCGGTGATCAACGCCATCGGCAACGTGGGATCCGCCGTCAGCCCGCTGCTGATCGGCATTCTGCGCGACGCGACCGGCAGCTTCAGCTCCGGGCTGTGGTTTGTGGCCGGGCTGCTGGTGGTCGGCGCGCTGGTGCTGACGCGCATTCCGATGACGCAGCGGGATCAACAGAGGAACGACCGTGTGCCAGAGCCCTATCGCCAACATTGATATCAGCAGGGAGTACGACGAAAGCCTGGGCACCGACGACGTGCACTACCAGTCGTTCGCGCGCATGGCGGCCTTTTTTGGCCGCGACATGCAGGCGCATCGTCACGACCAGTACTTTCAGATGCACTTTCTCGATACCGGACAGATTGAGCTCCAGCTCGACGATCACCGCTACTCGGTGCAGGCCCCGCTGTTCGTCCTCACGCCGCCGTCGGTGCCGCACGCGTTTATCACCGAATCCGACAGCGACGGGCACGTGCTGACGGTGCGCGAGGATCTGATCTGGCCGCTGCTGGAGGTGCTCTACCCCGGCACCCGGGAAGCGTTTGGCCTGCCGGGGATCTGCCTCTCGCTGGCGGATAAGCCGGACGAGCTGGCGGCGCTGAAGCACTACTGGCAGCTGATTGCCCGTGAGTCCACGGAACAGCTGCCGGGACGCGAGCACACCCTGGTCCTGCTGGCGCAGGCGGTGTTTACCCTGCTGCTGCGCAACGCGAAGCTCGACGACCATGCATCAGGCGGCATGCGCGGCGAGCTGAAGCTGTTCCAGCGCTTTACCCAGCTTATCGACACCCACTACCATCAGCACTGGACGGTGCCGGAATACGCCAGCGAGCTGCACCTGACCGAATCCCGCCTGACCGATATCTGCCGCCGCTTCGCTAACCGCCCGCCGAAGCGGCTGATCTTCGACCGCCAGCTGCGGGAAGCCAGGCGGCTGCTGCTCTTTTCCGACAGCGCGGTCAGCGAGATTGCCTGGCAGCTGGGGTTTAAGGATCCGGCCTATTTCGCCCGCTTTTTTAATCGCTTAGTAGGGTGCTCGCCGAGCGCCTATCGGGCGCAGAAAGTACCGGTTTCCTGAACGCATCACGGTTCGTAGGGCGGGTAAGCGCAGCGCCACCCGCCAAAAAGCCGCACAGATCACAAAACCCCATCCCGCCCGAAAAGTACCCGCCGTTGTCCCAATCGTCCCTTCACGTCCTGCCCCTCTCAGGCTTCAATTAAACAACAAAAACAAAACATAAATTTAACATCACAATTCCGATACGAGGTCCCTATGAAGCCTGAAGATTTCCGCGCTGATGCCAAACGTCCGTTAACCGGCGAAGAGTATTTAAAAAGCCTGCAGGACGGTCGCGAGATTTATATCTACGGCGAGCGCGTCAAAGACGTCACCACCCACCCGGCGTTTCGCAACGCGGCGGCCTCCATCGCGCAGATGTACGACGCGCTGCACAAGCCGGAAATGCAGGACACGCTGTGCTGGGGCACCGACACCGGCAGCGGCGGCTATACCCACAAGTTCTTCCGCGTGGCGAAAAGCGCTGACGACCTGCGCCAGCAGCGGGACGCCATCGCCGAGTGGTCGCGCCTGAGCTACGGCTGGATGGGCCGCACGCCGGACTACAAGGCCGCGTTCGGTTGTGCGCTGGGCGCCAACCCGGCGTTCTACGGCCAGTTCGAGCAGAACGCCCGGAACTGGTACACCCGCATCCAGGAAACCGGCCTGTACTTCAACCACGCCATCGTGAACCCGCCGATCGACCGCCACAAGCCGGCGGATGAGGTAAAGGACGTCTACATCAAGCTGGAGAAAGAGACCGACGCCGGGATAATCGTCAGCGGCGCGAAAGTGGTGGCCACCAACTCGGCGCTAACCCACTACAACATGATCGGCTTCGGCTCCGCGCAGGTGATGGGCGAAAACCCGGACTTCGCGCTGATGTTCGTCGCGCCGATGGATGCCGAGGGCGTGAAGCTGATCTCCCGCGCCTCCTACGAGATGGTGGCGGGCGCAACCGGATCCCCTTATGACTACCCGCTCTCCAGCCGCTTCGACGAGAACGACGCGATCCTGGTGATGGATCATGTGCTGATCCCGTGGGAAAACGTGCTGATCTACCGCGATTTCGACCGCTGCCGTCGCTGGACGATGGAGGGCGGTTTCGCCCGCATGTACCCGCTGCAGGCCTGCGTGCGCCTGGCGGTGAAGCTCGACTTCATCACCGCCCTGCTGAAGAAATCCCTGGAGTGCACCGGCACCCTGGAGTTCCGCGGCGTGCAGGCGGATCTCGGCGAAGTGGTGGCCTGGCGCAACATGTTCTGGGCGCTGAGCGACTCCATGTGCTCCGAAGCCACGCCGTGGGTCAACGGGGCGTATCTGCCGGATCACGCCGCGCTGCAAACCTACCGCGTGATGGCGCCGATGGCCTACGCGAAGATCAAGAACATCATCGAACGTAACGTCACCTCCGGGCTGATCTACCTGCCGTCCAGCGCCCGGGATCTGAACAACCCGCAGATCGACCAGTATCTGGCGAAATACGTGCGCGGCTCCAACGGCATGGATCACGTCGAACGCATCAAGATTTTGAAGCTGATGTGGGATGCCATCGGCAGCGAATTTGGCGGCCGTCACGAGCTGTACGAAATTAACTACTCCGGCAGCCAGGACGAAATTCGCCTGCAGTGCCTGCGCCAGGCGCAGAGCTCCGGCAACATGGACAAGATGATGGCGATGGTCGACCGCTGCATGTCCGAATACGACCAACACGGCTGGACGGTGCCGCACCTGCACAACAACAGCGATATCAACATGCTGGATAAGCTGCTGAAATAGCGCAGCGGGAGGTTGCAATGCAATTAGATGAACAACGCCTGCGTTTTCGCGACGCAATGAGTAGCCTGTCGGCTGCGGTCAATGTGGTCACTACCGAGGGCGAGGCGGGCCGCTGCGGCATCACCGCCACCGCCGTCTGCTCGGTCACGGATACCCCGCCGTCGGTGATGGTGTGCATCAACGCCAGCAGCGCCATGAACCCGGTCTTTCAGGGCAACGGCAGGCTGTGCGTTAACGTGCTGAATCACGAGCAGGAGATCGTGGCGCGCCACTTCGCCGGGATGACCGGTATGGCGATGGACGAGCGCTTTGCCCTCTCCGGCTGGCAGAAAGGCCCGCTGGCGCAGCCGGTGCTCAAGGGCGCGCTCGCCAGCCTTGAAGGCGAGATTAGCCAGGTGCAAACCATCGGCACGCATCTGGTTTATCTTGTTGAAATTAAAAACATCATCCTGAGTGACGCGGGACACGGCCTGATCTACTTTAAGCGCCGTTTCCACCCGGTCATGCTGGAGGCGGAAGCCGCCGTCTGATCCCCCCGCGCGCTGGTCTTTTATCCGGCCAGCGCCGCTTTCTGCAAAAAATCCTAAGGTTTCCGCTAAATCACGCCGTTATATAACCATAAGAGAAATTTTCTGTGACTGAATACTGACGCCACCCGTCAGTGCCCCCGCATCATTCAGCGCATACCTAATATACAGGATGACCTTATGGCTAAAACGACGCGGAGCCGCTCGGCTGAACGTCTGGTCGATATTCTCCTTGAGCTACATTTAAACGGTGTGGTAAACCGCAGCGTGCTAATGGAGAAATTTAAAATTACCGAGCGTACCGTTTACCGGGATTTAAACGCCCTCTCTCCTATTGTTGAACATACCGGTAATGGGCTATATCGGCTCATCCATTCGGCACAATCGCCCGGCGGACAAGGCCTGCATCACACCCTTGCTAACTTCCTGAATGCTGATAGCTTTTTCCCTGAACGAAATACGGAATTCTGGCAGAAGCTTGAAGCGCGCGTTGACGAAAACCATATTCTTATTCTTGCGAATGAAGCCGAACACACGGTGCAACGTGATATTCGCCGTCATTTATCAAAGATTGAGAAATCGATTAAAAACCATAATGTTTGTCAGATTGTTTATAAGGGCAAAACCCGCCTGATTAATCCCTATAAACTCATTAACAAAAAAAATATATGGTATTTACAAGCCACCGAAAATAGCCGCCTGAAATCCTTCTCCCTGAGCCAGATTAGCTGGTTTGATATTCAGAAACCGACCTTCACCCCGGAAGAAAATGTCCTTGAGCTGCTGGAAAAAAGCCTCGACCCCTGGGTGTCTGAAGATACTTTCTCGGTGAAAATATTCATCAAGGATAATATTTCACATTACTTCCTGCGCCGCGATCTTCTGCCGGAACAGGAGCTGCTGGAGGAGCAACAGGGCGGCGTCACGCTGCGCTGCCGGGCGGCCCACGAGAACCAGATCCTGCCGCTGCTGTTCTACTGGCTGCCCCATATTCAGATTCTGGAACCGAGCTGGCTGAAGGAGAAGCTCATCAGGACCCTGGAGAGCTATCTGGCCGTGGAGCGTAGCCCGGCTAACCAGGTGATCTCAATCACATAATTTCGCCCACCGGCGGCGAGACGGAACCGCTCGTCGCCCCCTTTGACCGCTCACCTTGCACTTTCAACCACTCATTCATTTACCGTCCTTTACGCGCGCGCGGAACTGGCACGATCGCTCCAGCATTAATCAATACCTCCTCACAACGAACCCTGACCCTTTTTTCTTTACATAAAAAACCAGGTCTTACTATGGATACTAAAAAACTACTGAAGCACGTGCCCTGGGCCTTACTCGGGATCCTCGGCGCTTTTTGTCTGGCGGTTGTCGCATTACGCCGGGGCGAACACGTAAGCGCCCTGTGGATCGTGGTCGCGTCGGTTTCCGTCTATCTTGTGGCTTATCGCTACTACAGCTTATACATCGCGCAGAAGGTCATGAAGCTCGACCCGACGCGCGCCACCCCGGCGGTCATTAACAATGACGGCCTGAACTACGTGCCAACCAACCGCTACGTGCTGTTTGGCCACCACTTTGCCGCTATCGCCGGTGCAGGCCCGCTGGTGGGCCCGGTGCTGGCCGCGCAGATGGGCTACCTGCCGGGTACGCTCTGGCTACTGGCGGGCGTGGTGCTGGCGGGTGCGGTGCAGGACTTTATGGTGCTGTTTATCTCGTCTCGCCGTAACGGCGCCTCTCTGGGTGAGATGGTTAAAGAGGAGATGGGCCGCGTGCCGGGGACTATTGCCCTGTTCGGCTGCTTCCTGATCATGATCATCATCCTCGCGGTGCTGGCCCTGATCGTGGTGAAAGCGCTGGCCGAAAGCCCGTGGGGTGTCTTCACCGTCTGCTCAACCGTGCCGATTGCGCTGTTCATGGGGATCTACATGCGATTCCTGCGTCCGGGCCGCGTGGGTGAAGTGTCGGTGATTGGTATCGTGCTGCTGGTGGCCTCCATCTACTTCGGCGGCGTGATTGCGCACGACCCGTACTGGGGCCCGGCGCTGACCTTCAAGGACACCACCATCACCTTCGCGCTGATTGGCTATGCGTTTATTTCCGCGCTGCTGCCGGTCTGGCTGATTCTGGCCCCGCGCGACTACCTGGCGACCTTCCTTAAAATCGGCGTGATCGTCGGTCTGGCGATCGGCATCCTGGTGATCAACCCGGATCTGAAAATGCCTGCGGTAACGCAGTACATCGACGGTACCGGCCCGCTGTGGAAAGGCGCCCTGTTCCCGTTCCTGTTCATCACCATCGCCTGCGGTGCGGTCTCCGGCTTCCACGCCCTGATTGCGTCCGGCACCACGCCTAAGCTGCTGGCGAACGAGAAAGACGCGCGTCTCATCGGCTACGGCGCGATGCTGATGGAGTCCTTCGTGGCGATCATGGCGCTGGTTGCCGCGTCCATCATCGAACCGGGCCTGTACTTCGCGATGAACACCCCTCCGGCGGGCCTCGGCATTACCATGCCAAACCTGCACGAAATGGGCGGCGACAACGCGGCGATGATCATGGCCCAGCTGAAGGACGCCAGCGCGCACGCGGCGGCGACCGTCAGCTCCTGGGGCTTCGTGATTTCGCCTGAGCAGATCATGCAGACCGCGAAGGATATCGGTGAACCGTCCGTGCTGAACCGCGCCGGTGGTGCGCCGACGCTGGCCGTCGGTATCGCACACGTGTTCCACAAGGTGCTGCCGTGGGCGGACATGGGTTTCTGGTACCACTTCGGTATTCTGTTCGAAGCGCTGTTCATCCTGACCGCGCTGGATGCCGGTACCCGTGCGGGCCGCTTCATGCTGCAGGACCTGCTCGGTAACTTCGTGCCGTTCCTCAAGAAAACCGACTCTCTGGTGGCGGGCATTCTGGGTACCGCGGGCTGCGTCGGCCTGTGGGGTTACCTGCTGTACCAGGGCGTTGTCGACCCGCTGGGCGGCGTGAAGAGCCTGTGGCCGCTGTTCGGTATCTCTAACCAGATGCTGGCCGCCGTGGCGCTGGTGCTGGGCACCGTCGTCCTCGTGAAGATGAAGCGCACCAAATACATCTGGGTCACCGTGGTCCCTGCGCTGTGGCTGCTGCTCTGCACCACCTGGGCGCTTGGCCTGAAGCTGTTCAGCGCCAACCCGCAGCTGGAAGGCTTCTTCTTCATGGCTAACCAGTACAAAGAGAAGATTGCCGCAGGCGGCGCAGACCTGACTGCCCAGCAGATTGCCAACATGAACCATATCGTGGTGAACAACTACACCAACGCGGGTCTGAGCATTCTGTTCCTGGTGGTGGTGTACAGCATCATCTTCTACGGCATTAAGACCTGGCTGAAGGTGCGTAACGCCGACGGTCGTACGGATAAAGAAACCCCGTACGTGCCGGTGCCGGAAGGCGGCGTGAAGACCTCTTCACACCACTAAAACAATGGCGGGTGGCGCTGCGCTGACCCGCCCTACAACGGTACTGTAGGCCCGGATCGCTGCGCGCCACCGGGCTTTTTCTGTCTGGAACCCACAATGTTTGGTAACTTAGGCGAAGCAAAAAAATACCTCGGTCAGGCGGCGAAAATGCTGATTGGCATTCCGGACTATGACAACTACGTTGAGCATATGAAGACCAACCATCCGGATAAGCCGTACATGACCTACACCGAATTCTTCCGCGAGCGTCAGGAAGCGCGCTACGGCGGAAGTGGAGAAGGCGGCGTCCGCTGCTGCTAAAGGAGAGACCATGACCCCGATTGCCGTTACCCTGCTGACCGGTTTTCTCGGCGCCGGTAAAACCACCCTGCTGCGCCACATCCTGAATGAACAGCACGGCTTCAAAATCGCCGTCATCGAAAACGAATTTGGCGAAGTCTCGGTAGACGACCAGCTGATTGGCGATCGCGCCACGCAGATCAAAACCCTGACCAACGGCTGCATCTGCTGCACCCGCTCTAACGAATTAGAAGACGCCCTGCTGGATCTGCTCGACAGCCGCGACCGCGGCGAGATCGACTTCGACCGCCTGGTGATCGAGTGCACCGGCATGGCCGACCCCGGCCCGATTATTCAGACCTTTTTCTCGCACGAGATCCTCTGCCAGCGCTACCTGCTGGACGGCGTGATTGCCCTGGTTGATGCGGTCCACGCCGACGACCAGATGAACCAGTTCACCATTGCCCAGTCGCAGGTGGGCTACGCCGACCGTATCCTGCTGACTAAAACCGACGTGGCAGGCGACAGCGAGAAACTGCGCGAGCGGCTGGCGCGCATCAACTCACGCGCCCCGATTTACACCGTGACGCACGGCGATATTGACCTGTCTCAGCTGTTCAATACCAACGGCTTTATGCTCGAAGAGAACGTCACCGCGAAACCGCGCTTCCACTTTATGGCAGACAAGCAAAACGACGTGACGTCGATTGTGGTGGAGCTGGACTACCCGGTGGATATCAGCGAGGTCTCACGCGTGATGGAGAACCTGCTGCTGTCGTTTGCCGACAGGCTGCTGCGCTACAAGGGGATGCTGTGGATTGACGGCGAGCCGAACCGCCTGCTGTTCCAGGGCGTGCAGCGCCTGTACAGCGCCGACTGGGATCGTCCGTGGGGCGATGAAGCGCCGCACAGCGTGATGGTGTTTATTGGCATCCAGCTGCCGGAAGAGGAGATTAGGGCGGCGTTTGCGGGGCTAAAGAAATAAATCGTCGCTCCCTTTTAATCAGAAAAGGGAGCGTATTTCATTGAGGCAAAATGCGGGTTTCGCCCTTTCTGTTTGCAATTTTGTCTGTTAATGTTCTTACCAATAATGAAATCATGCTTTGATTAATATTCCTTACAATATTAATTAATTGGATTTGTATAATTCTCATGAATTGGTAGGCGTCATATGGCAATCATTATTCCCACAATTAGCAGTTGTAGCGAGAAGATTACGGCCGGAGAAAAAAGGCTGGCAAGGCTTCTGGAGGGTGGACTCAGCGAACAGTGTACCTGTTGGTATGATACCCGAATGGGAGACAAAGACGATCATCCTGATTTTGTGATTCTGGCCCCTGAAAAAGGACTGCTGTTTATAGAAGTGAAAGACTGGTTTATCACAAAAATAAAATCGGCTAATAAAACGCATATTGATTATGAAACCAAAAACGGCATAGAGCCGTTGAAGAACCCCCTCGAACAGGTTCGACAATATACCTTTCATATCATCAATAGCCTGAAAAAAGATCCCCTGCTTCGCCAGCAACGAGAAGATCATGAGGGCAGTTTTATTATGCCGTATGGATATGGCGTTTATTTGAGCAACATCACCCGGGCACAGTTGGAAAAGAATTTTACACCTGAGGAGTTGAATGAAATATTGCCCGCCAGCCAGGTGATATGCAAAGATGAGCTTACAGAATTTATGACCAGAGATCAGATCTCTGCCCGGCTCGAATCTCTTCTCAAACATCCCTTCGTCCATCATACTACCCCACAACAACTTGACCGCATTCGGTGGCATCTTTATCCCGATGCACGTATTAACTCATCTGTGACGCGGGTTGATCTGGATAACTTTACGCTCCATACACCCGATATCGTTTGTATGATGGACACAAAACAAGAACAGCTCGCAAGAAGCATGGGAACAGGTCACCGCATTATCCACGGTGTAGCAGGATCAGGAAAAACCCTTATTTTGCATCACCGATGTATTGAGCTTGCCAACAACATTGAAAACACCAAGCCGATACTGGTGATTTGCTACAACATTACGCTGGCCAAAAAACTCAAAGCGCAACTGGAGCAATACACTCTTCGTCTTCCCGTCGAAGTCACCCATTTCCACGCCTGGTGTTATCAACAATTAAACTCGCATCGGCGTCTTCCCCCCAGGAGCAAAAACTTTATTGACCTGATGGAAAATGCGCTGACGGTAGCATTTGAAGAGGGAGTGATAAAACCGGAGCAGTACAGCGCCGTTTTAATAGATGAAGGACATGATTTCAAGCCAGAATGGCTAAGGATCCTCGCCAGGATGCCGGACAATAAAGATAGCTCCCTGCTTTTCCTGTACGATGATGCTCAGTCAATTTATCAGAAAAAGAAAGCTCTCGATTTTACCCTGTCCAGCGTCGATATAAAGGCTCAGGGCCGCACAACGATTCTGGATACCAATTATCGCAACACCCGGCAAATACTCCATTTTGCCAGCAGCGTAGCATTTAATTATCTTAATAATCACATAGAAGCGTCCCTCAAATACCAGCGACCTGCCGCAGGAGGACTGTCCGGGAAGTATCCTGCGCTGGCCAGCTTTGATAATCAGGACGAGGAGATTACACACGTCCTTGATTGGGTTACAGAGCAGCGACAGGAAGGAGTAGCATGGTCAGAGATCGCCATTCTGTGCCCTTCAACCTACAGTATTTCGGGGGCGCTTGGGCCACGTCTCGCGGCACGTAACATTCCTTATCAGATGATTGTCAGCAGCGATGATAAAAAGCACTGGTCACCGCAAAATGATTTTCTCTGCGTCATGCCGTTGCCAAGCAGCAAGGGGCTAGAATTCCACTCAGTCGCCATTTTGGATGCCGCGAAGGAAAGAGATAATGATGATCTGAGTGACGATATCAAGCGCCTGTATGTTGGATTTACCCGCGCGCGTCAAAACCTGCTGGTGACGATGCACGGCTCCGGAAACCTGCGCGATCATCTTGTCGACACCTATGAGAATATCGCGAAAGCGATCTAGCGCTTAGCCAATGCTCACCCTCTCCCCAATGGGGAGAGGGTGAGTGGAAAACTTATTTCAACGCCTCGGGCAGCGTCACAATCCACAGCTCGCTGTCGGACTCCGGCTTCTTCAGCGGCTTCACGCTGAGCGTAGTAGCAACCGGTTTGTCATCCAGCGTCAGCATGCCCTCCGCGTTCACCCGATAATCCTTGAGCTTCTTGCCCTCAACCGGATTTTGCATCGCCACCTTCACGCCAAAGTCATTATCGTTCGCCACCGCAAGCGTTTTGCTATCGATCAGCGCCAGCCCTTCGGCCTTCTCCTGCTGCCAGCCCAGCGCGCGCAGATCGACGACCTGAGTTTTTGTCGCAAGGGTAATGCCGCGCTGCGCCAGGGTTTTCTCGTCATCAAACTCCGGGTACTCGCCCGGCTTGTCGAAGGCGCTCAGGTCGCTCGCCCTGCTGAGATCCACCTTGTAGATGAGATTGCGCATCCCGTCGTTTTTATCGCTGCCCTGCTCAATCAGCAGGATGTGCTGGTCATTGAGCGCCACGATGTCGCCGATTTTGGCATCGCTGTTTTTGTCGTAGGCCGCGCTGTCGATCGGGTAGCCGTACATCGCGGTCTTGCCGGTCGCCGGGTCGAAGCTCACCAGACGCGTAAACAGCGCCTGCTTTTTGCTTTTACCGTCGATATCCAGCGTGCTCTGCACCGCCGCGATAATGCGTCCGTCCGGCATCCGGGTCAGGCCTTCGAAGCCCCGGTTGGGCTGGCGCCATTTGATGATGTTTGGCAGACCGCCCGCGATGGATTTTTCTCCTTCCGCCGCCTGCGGGCCGTGGATCGCCAGGATTTTGCCTTTGCTGTCGACGTTAATCAGGAACGGGCCATACTCGTCGCACAGCCAGTAGCCGCCTTTGCCGTCCGGCGTGATGCCTTCCGTATCCAGACCGCGGTTGTCACCCTTGAGGATCTTGAGGGTATCGCTGAACGCCACTTCGTTGGTGGAGCCAATCACGCCGCTTTGCAGCGGCAGACCGTTAATCTCGCCTTTATCATCATGCAGCGGGCGGGCATCCACCGCCTCTGCTTTGCCGTTCTGAACGCGGATGGTCATCAGCAGCGGCGCGAAATCCGGCGTGACGAATATTTTGGCTTCATTTTTACCCATTTTTGGCGCATCGGCGTTGGGACCGCGATCGGTCACGGTCGCAAAGGTCAGAGCATCACCCTGCTTGCCCGTAAACAGCAGGCCAGAGCCAATGCCCACGGGCAGCCCATTCGGAAACGCATCGGCAAACGCGCCGCTGTATTTCACATGTGAACCTTCAGGGAAGCTGACGACATAGCGTTCAGCGGTGGGCTGCGCCGCCAGGCCAGAGAAAGAGAGCGCACAGCCGATAAACACAGGAATAATTTTTCTTTTCATATTGTTAGCGTCCAGAGAGTGAAGCCAACACCGTAAAGAATAAACGTGTCAGAAAAATGACATGCCGAGGAGAGCGGATCGGCATGACGAGACGTATATTCCTCCCCAGAAATGTAAACCTGTGTCTTTATCTGTGACAATTGAAACATTTTTGGAAACTATTAGAAATTCTATTAATGCATTTCAAAGCAATTTTCCCGGCTCGTTCAGCCTGGGTTTAGGTAAAACGCTGAACCTTTCCTAAACGCGACCTCATTACGGATTGACTCCCTGCCTTGCAAACATTTAGCCAACATTTAAAAATCAAAAAACCAACAAAATCAGCATAAAAACGCGACATGACTCACATTTGCAGTCGTAAACATCCCTTGTTAAGGTGCCCTCAGATTACTTTGACGACGAGGAAATACTCATGAAAAAACTCAACATTCTCATCCTGTCTGCTCTGACCGCCGTCTCCGGCTCCGCACTCGCCATGGGTGGCAGCATTGAGCAGGGTAAAAACTTTACCAACCTGAATGTGGAAATGGGTAAATCCAGCTCGGGTCTGTATACCGAGGGTAGCTGGTTAAAGAATACCGATGACGGTACCCAGACCGGGGGCGTGGGCGCAGGTTACAACCTGGAAGTGGGTCCGGTGATGCTGAATGCGGGCGCGAAGGCCATCTATATCGGCCCGAAAAAAGGCGATAACGGCGTGGCGTTCCCAATCGGCGGCGGCGTAAACGTCGCGCTGACCGACAGCATTCATGTCTATGGCGAAGGTTATGTTGCCCCTGAAGGGCTGAACAACAGCGTCAAAAACTACGTGGAAGCGAACGGCGGCGTAAGCTGGACGCCGATTACGCCAGTGACCCTGAAAGTGGGCTACCGCCACGTGAGCGTGGATGGCAAAGATGGCCGTCCTGGCCACACGCTGATTGACGGCGCATACGTGGGCGGCGGCGTGTCCTTCTAACCCAATGTATTGATACTGCTGCACATTGTAGGCCGGGTAAGCGTAGCGCCACCCGGCAAGAAAGGCGATGACGCTCTTTACCAAAAACCTGCCGTACGGCAGGTTTTTTTATTACCTCTTACTTACGCACCACCACCAGCTTCTGGTTCACAAACTCTTTGATGCCCAGATCCGACAGCTCGCGCCCGTAACCGGAACGCTTCACGCCGCCGAACGGCAGTTCTGGCGCGGTATCGGTGAGCCAGTTGATATATACCATCCCGGTCTCAATCCGCGACGCCATTTTCTTCGCGCGCTCGATATCCTTGCTGAATACCGCCCCGCCCAGGCCGTAGTGGGAGTCGTTCGCCAGGGCGACCGCTTCATCATCGCTCTTCACCACGTAGATCTGCGCCACCGGGCCGAAGAACTCCTCGAAGTAGGCCGGGTTGTCGCGGGAGATATTCGTCAGGATTGTCGGCTCGAAGAAGCTGCCGTCGCGCTGCACCGGCTTGCCGCCATAGTGTAGCGTGGCACCGTTTTTCACCGCCTCGTTAACCTGTTTGGTCAGCGTTTCCAGCGCGTCTTTAGACGACAGCGGCCCCAGCGTGGTGCTTTCATCCAGCGGATCGCCAATCTTCACCTGCTTAAACGCCTCGGTGAATTTGCTCAGGAAGGCATCCGCAATCTTCTCATGCAGGATAAAGCGCTTCGCCGCGGTACACACCTGCCCGGCGTTGTTGAGGCGCGCATTCACGCCAATCTTCACCGCTTTATCCAGGTCCGCATCGTCCAGCACCACGAAGACGTCGTTCCCGCCCAGCTCCAGCGTGGATTTTTTAATGTGCTTCGCCGCCTGCGCGGCCACGACGCTGCCGGCCTTTTCGGAGCCGGTTAATGCTGCGCCCTGCACGCGATCGTCGGCGATGATGTTTGCCACCTGTTCGGACGAGATGAACAGGTTAGTCCACGCCCCTTCCGGCGCGCCCGCCTCGCGCACCAGGTGCGCAAAGGCCTCGGCGCAGTGCGGCACGATGCTCGCGTGTTTAGCCAGAACGGGGTTACCTGCCGCCAGGTTGGGCGCCAGAACGCGCATCAGCTGGTAGTACGGGAAGTTCCACGGCTCAACGGCCATCAGCACGCCGATGGGATGATGTTCCACCCACGCTTCCCCGAGTTCAGAGTCGTACTTCACCGGGGCCAGGAACTGCTTCGCGTTGTCGGCGTAGTAGCGGGCGATCTGCGCGCACAGCTTCACCTCGCCGCGGCTCTGTTCGATGAGCTTACCCATCTCCTGGCTGGCGATTTTCGCCAGCTCCTCCACGCGCTCGTCGATCAGGTCGGCAAGCTTGTGCAGCACCGGCAGGCGCTGGTTGATGTCGCCCTTCGCCCAGTCCGAATGATAAAGGGCATCGGCCGCCTTCAGCGCCGCTTCAATATCCGCGTCGGTATGTGAGGGGTATTCTTTGATGAGCTGGTTAGTGGCAGGATTTACTGTCTGATAAGCCATATCGAATCTCCATGTTTTACCGCTTAGGGTATTAAGCGTAGTCAACATGACTGGCTCCGGGCGTAAAGTTGGGTATATCCGGAAGGTTCTTAATGAAGCGCTGCTGGCGAAAGGTTCACGCGGCGCAAAAAAAGCATCATGTATTTTGAAAAACACATTCACTAAAAGAATACATTGACGCCATTTATACGCATAACCCATTGATTTAGATCTATTTTTTTAGTGATTGATATCTTTGCCCATGATAAAAAGAGGGTTTTAAATCATCACTGAAATGCCTGCATGAAAGGCAAGGATGCTTTATGACCTCACTAAACTTCTCCCAAACGGCAGCCTTTATCTGGTCTGTCGCAGATTTGCTGCGCGGCGATTTTAAACAGTCTCAATATGGCCGCATTATTCTCCCCTTTACCCTGCTGCGCCGTCTGGAGTGCGTGCTGGAGGAGACCAAAGACGCCGTCGTTGCCGAGGCTGCAAAAGTCCGGACCTCTTCCCTGCCCGAAGAGGCCAAAGAGAAATTAATCCTCCGTGCCACCAATGGCCTGACGTTTTTTAACGCCTCGCCGCTCAACCTGAGCAAAATGGGGCAAAATGACATCCAGGCCAACCTGGAAAACTACATCCAGTGCTTTTCCAGAGACGCGCGGGAAATTTTTGAGCACTTTAAATTCAGCGAATTTATTGGTCTGCTGGATGATGCCAACCTGCTCTACAAGATTGTGCAGAAGTTTGCCACCACCGACCTCAGCCCGCAGGCCATCTCCAACCATGAAATGGGCCTGGTGTTTGAAGAGCTGATCCGCCGTTTTGCGGAAAGCTCCAACGAAACCGCCGGAGAGCACTTTACCCCGCGCGACATCGTGCGCCTCACCACCTCGCTGGTCTTTATGGAGGATGACGAAGCGCTCACCAGGGAGGGCATCATTCGGACCCTCTATGACCCGACGGCGGGCACGGGCGGCTTTCTCTCGTCCGGGATGGAATACGTCCACGAGCTGAACCCGAAGGCGGTGATGCGCGCGTTTGGCCAGGAGCTGAACCCGGAGTCGTACGCCATCTGCAAAGCCGACATGCTGATCAAAGGTCAGGACGTCAGCCGCATCAAGCTGGGGAATACCCTCTCTAACGATCAGCTTCCTGCCGACCGCTTCGATTACATGCTGTCGAACCCGCCGTTTGGCGTGGACTGGAAGAAGATCGAAGCGGACATAAACAACGAGCACCGGAAAGGGTTTTCGGGGCGCTTCGGGCCCGGCCTGCCGCGCGTGTCCGACGGCTCGCTGCTGTTCCTGCTGCACCTGATCAGTAAAATGCGCGATGCCGATACCGGCGGGCGCATTGGGATCATCCTCAACGGCTCTCCTCTGTTTACCGGCGGAGCGGGCAGCGGCGAAAGCGAGATCCGACGCTACATTCTTGAGGCGGATCTGCTGGAAGGGATCGTCGCGCTGCCCACCGACATGTTCTACAACACCGGGATCGCCACCTACGTGTGGATCCTGTCGAACAAAAAAGCGGCTGAGCGTAAGGGCAAGATCCAGCTGATCGACGCCAGCAGGCTCTACAGCAAAATGCGTAAATCGCTGGGCTCTAAGCGCAACATGATGAGCGAGGAGGATATTCGGCTCATCACCCGCACCTTTGGCGACTTTGAGGTTGCGGAGGCGAAAAACGCCGAGGGCGAACGCATCCTCGCCAGCAAGATATTCAGCAGCACCGACTTTGGCTTCCGCCGTCTGACCATTGAGCGCCCGCTGCGTTTAACGGCACAGGTCACGGATGAATCCATTGCCGCGCTGCGCTTTGCGCCAAAACCGCTCAATGCCCCGATGGCGTGTCTGTACGACGCGTTCGGCGCCTTCTGGCAGGACGAGAACTACGGCAGCTTTGCGGCGTTCGAGCCGGAAGCGCGCGCCATCATCAAAGCCGAATTCCCCGAGCTTAAAGAGAAGCAGATTAAAGATCTGCTCGACGCATCGCTGTGGCAACGCCAGCGCGCGCTAATGGTCAAAGCGCAAAAAATCCAGTCGGCGCTGGACGGTAAAGCGGGTGGAAAAGCGCTGCCGAGCGATGATTTCAATCAGTTCCAGCTGACGCTCAAAGAGGCGCTTAAAAACGCCGCCGTGAAGCTCGATGCTAAAGAGCATAAGCAGCTTATCGAGGCGATCGCCCGCAAAAACCCGGACGCGGAGCCGGTCGTTAAAAAAGTCCTCAGGGAGGATGCACAGCCGCTGTACGGCGCGTTTGCGTATTGCGGCCAGGTAGTGGAATTTGAGCAGGACGGCGACCTGCGCGACAACGAGAACGTGGCGCTCGATCCGTCTGTTTCGACCAGCGATTTGATTGAAGGCTACGTGAAGGCGGAGGTGCTGCCGCACGTGCCGGACGCCTGGATTAACGCCGACAAGCGCGACGCCCGCGATGGCGAGGTCGGGATTGTTGGGTACGAGATTCCGTTTAACCGGCATTTTTATGTGTATAAACCCCCGCGCCCGCTGGAGGAGATTGACGCGGAGCTGGATGCGCTGAGCGCGGAGATTATGAAGCTGCTGCAGGAGGTACACTCCTGATGGCTAAGTATAAAGCGTATCCGGAATATAAGGATTCTGGGGTTGAGTGGTTGGGGACGATCCCTTCATCATGGCAAATGTGGAAATTATCTCATGTATATGAAGTTATAGGTTCGGGAACAACCCCAACCTCGGACAATGACTCTTTATTTCAAGGGGATATACCATGGATTACTACTAGTGAACTTCGTGAGAAGATTATTTATTACACAAACAAGAAAGTTAAGGTCTCTACCTTACAGAAATTTCCTGCTTTAAAAATTCATCCCGTAGGTTCAGTTGTTATTGCTATGTATGGAGCGACAATAGGTCGGTTAGGAATTCTTGGTGTTGATGCAACTACTAATCAGGCATGTTGCGTAATGACTAAATCTAAAATAATTAACAATCATTATCTTTATTACTGGTTGCAGGCATACAAAGCGGACATAATCTGTCTTTCCTCTGGTGGTGGTCAACCTAATATAAATCAAGAGAAAGTTTCATCTTTGAAATTATCAGCCCCGGCATTAAATGTTCAAATGCTTATTGTAAGCTTTTTAGATCATGAAACCGCAAAAATCGACACCCTAATCCAAAAACAGCTCCAGCAAATCGACCTCCTCAAAGAGCGCCGCACTGCTCTTATCGCCGCCGCCGTCACCGGCAAAATCGATCTCCGCGACTGGACGCCTCCCGCCAGCAGCCCTGAGGAATCTCTCACCGCGGAGGAGGCTACCGCATGATCGCCGACGTCACCAAAGAATCGAACCTGCAGGCCGATATCATCCAGCAGATGTGCCAGCACGGCTGGCTCCCCGGCAAAGGCGAGCAGTACGATCGCGAACGTGCGCTCTACTCTCAGGATGCGCTTACCTTTGTCCAGACCACCCAGCCGCAGGAGTGGGAAAAATTTACCCGCATCTATCCCAACGACACCGAACGTCATTTTCTCGATGCGCTGGTCGCGCAGCTTAAAAAAGCCGATACCAACGCCACCGACGTTCAGTCCCGTCATTACGGCACCCTGGGCGTGCTTCGCCACGGCATCCGAAGCCATAGTGCGCGCTTTTTCCTGTGCCAGTTTCAGCCGGACCACAACCTCAATCCGGACACCCTTGCGCGCTATCGGCAAAATATCTGCCGCATCGTACCGGAGCTGGTCTACAGCCCGAATGCGAACGGCACCGAGACGGAGGTGAAAGCTAAACGCTGGCGCATCGACCTGGTGCTGTTTATCAACGGCCTTCCCGTCGCCACGCTTGAGCTGAAATCCGAGTTTAAGCAGACGGTCAACAGCGCGATAAACCAGTATAAGAAAACCCGCCTGCCAAAGGATCCGGTGACCAACAAGCCGGAGCCGCTGCTGACCTTCAAGCGCGGCGCGCTGGTGCATTTCGCCGTCAGCCAGTATGAGGTCTATATGACCACCAGGCTGGCGGGAGATGACACCTTTTTCCTGCCGTTCAACAAAGGCACCAAAGCGGGCGGCGCGGGTAACGACATCCCGGAAGATAGCCAGCAGTACGCCACCAGCTATCTGTGGAACGAGGTACTGCTCCCCGACAACCTGCTGAAAATCCTTGCCTGCTTTGTGCATCTGCAAATCGAGGAGAAAGAGAGCTGGGACGGTAAAAAGGTCAAAAAAGAGAGCCTGATCTTCCCGCGCTACCACCAGTGGGACGTGGTGAACAAGCTTATCGCCGCCGCAGAGGAAGAAGGCACCGGCAACAAATACCTTATCCAGCACAGCGCCGGGTCCGGGAAGTCGAACTCGATCGCCTGGACGGCGCATCAGCTCGCGTGCCTGCACGATAAAAAGGGTGAAAAACGCTTCCACTCGGTGATCGTGGTGACGGACCGCACCGTGCTCGACGATCAGCTCCAGGACACGATCTATCAGTTCGAACATGCGGACGGCGTGGTTGGCCGCATCAACAACCGTGAAGGTGATGGCTCGAAATCGGAGAAGCTTGCCAGCGCGCTGGAGCACTCGCAGCCGATTATTATCGTGACCATCCAGACCTTCCCGTACGTGCTCAAAGCCATCGAAAACAGCACCCGCCTGAAGGAAAGAACCTACGCAATCATCGCTGATGAAGCGCATTCGTCCCAGAGCGGCTCTACGGCGCGTCAGCTAAAGGAAGTGCTGATGAGTGAAGGGGCCAGCGACGACGTGGTCCTTACCTCAGAGGATATCCTCGACGCCACCCTTGCCGCCCGCAGCGGAAGCCCGAACCTTAGCTTCTACGCCTTCACCGCAACGCCGAAGGCGAAAACCCTGGAGCTGTTTGGCCGTCGACCCAACCCCCACGAACCCGCATCGAGAATCAACAAGCCCGTGGCGTTCCACGTTTATTCCATGCGTCAGGCCATCGAGGAGGGCTTTATCCTCGACGTGCTGAAGAACTACACCAATTACAAAGTGGCCTATAAGCTGCTGCAAAAAATCGGTGGCAAAGACCAGGAGGTGGACAGCAACCGGGCGAAGATCAGGCTCAGCCAGTGGGTAGCGTTGCACGAGCATAACGTCTCGCAGAAGGTCATCGTCATCGTTGAACACTATCGTCAGCACGTTATGCATCTGCTTGGCGGACAGGCGAAAGCAATGGTGGTGACCAGCTCGCGCAAGGCGGCGGTGCGCTACAAGCTGGCTTTTGATAAATACATCGCGGAAATGGGCTACGGGAAAATCGCCGCGATGGTGGCGTTCTCAGGCGAAGTCGAGTTCCAGGAAAATGACATGAGCGACCTCGCGCTGCTGCACCAGAAATTTACTGAAATCAGCATGAACCCGGCGCTCAAGGGCCGCGATATGCGAAAGGCGTTTGATAGCGATGACTATCAGATCATGCTGGTAGCCAACAAGTTCCAGACCGGCTTTGACCAGCCGAAGCTGTGCGCCATGTACGTCGATAAGGCGCTGGGCGGCGTGGAGTGCGTCCAGACGCTGTCGCGTCTTAACCGGACCTATCCCGGTAAAAAGGAATCAGGCACCTTTGTGCTTGATTTTTATAATGAACCCGACGATATCCTGTCCGCCTTTCAGCCCTACTATCAAACGGCAGAGCTAACCGATGTTAGCGATCCGTACCTGGCGTTCGATCTGTACGAAAAGCTTCGCGCCAGCGGCCTATTTTTATGGAACGAGGTTGAACAGCTGTGTGAGGCTTTTTACAGCAAGAAGAAGTCGAATGCGGCGCTCAGCAATATTTGCCTGCCCGCGGTAAACCGCTGGCGAATGCGGTATGCCTCAGCGAAAGAGGCGTATATCAGCGCTAAACAGATCTATGAGTTAACAAAAAAGGACTCCCCTAACCCCATTTTGCTGGCAAACGCGGAAAACAGTTTTAAAGCCTGCAAGCAGGAAAAAGATCGTCTGGAGATCTTCAAAAAAGATCTCGGCAGCTTTGTACGGTTTTACGAATTTATGTCGCAGATCGTCGCCTACGATGACAAGTCGCTGGAGAAGTTAAGCCTGTATTGTCGACACCTTCGCCCCTTACTGCGTGAAGAGGCAGTCGATGAAGATGATGTCGATCTTTCCAACGTTGAGATGAGCCACTATCGGCTTTCAAAAATCCAGGAGCAGCATATTAAGCTTCAGGAGGATGCGGCAGAGTATAAGCTCAACCCGGTTAATGACGTCGGCACCGCAAAAGCAAAAGATAAAAAAGAGGAGTTTATGTCGCAGGTGCTGTCGCAGCTTAACGAGCTGTTTATCACCGAAAACCTGACCGACAAAGATATGCTCAACTATGCCTTTGTGGTTTACGATAAGCTCGCAGAAAACAACATCGTAATGACCCAACTCGACAATAACACCCGTGAGCAGGCCATGCTGGGCGACTTTCCTAAAGCCATTGATGATGCCGTGATGGACAGCAACGACGCGCACAGGGAGATGATGATGCAGTACTTATCGTCGCCTGAAGTTGCCAAAGGCTTTGCTCACCTGATGTATGATATAGCAAAAATGCGCAGGGAAATGGCTCATGAGTGATATTCAACTTTTTCGCTATAGTGCAAGCGGCGTAAAAGAGCTCTCAGGTAAAGCAGCAACCATCGAAAAAGAGCTGCAATCGCTGATCGAATCCCGAATGGAGATCTTTCTCGGGGTTCGTTTTCTCGACAGTGAATACAGCACCGGTAAGACCCACCGCGGGCGCATTGATTCACTCGGGCTAGACGAAAATAACTGCCCGGTTATTATCGAATACAAACGCCACAGCAACGAAAATGTCATCAACCAGGGACTGTTTTATTTAGACTGGCTTCTCGATCATAAGGCTGAATTTAAGTGGCTGGTGATGGAGAGGCTCGGCAAAGAGACGGCAGAGGCGATAGACTGGTCAGGCACGCGTTTGCTCTGTATTGCCGCTGATTTTAATAAGTATGATGAACATGCCGTTCAGCAAATTAACCGCAATATCAGCCTGATTCGTTACAAGCTTTTTTCTGACGATCTGCTGATGTTCGAGCTGGTCAACGCCGTTGTTGAGAACGCCTTTTCTGAGGCGGCAACCGAAACATTACCCTCCGCAATTGGCAAGCGTAATACGCGAACGCATAGCGAACAGCTCGCCAGCGCGTCCACAGAATTAGCCCTTCTTTTCGAACAGCTTAAAAGCTATGTCCTGTCTCTCGGCGATGAGGTGCAGTACAAAGAGCTGAAGCTGTACGGCGCATTCCGTCGTCTGCGGAATTTTGTTTGTGCCGGGGTTTACCCCGTAACCGATCCGCATATCCGTTTGTGGTTGAAACTTAATCCTGAGCATATTCAGTTTGAAGAAGGCTTTAGCCGGGATGTGACTCACATCGGCCACTGGGGGACAGGCAACGTTGAACTCGCGGTACGCAATGAACATGACCTGATGAAAGCTAAGCTGCTCATCGAAAGGGCGTATCAGGAGAATTGATGCATCATGCTTATGCCGGGTGGCGGCGTTGCCTTACCCGGCCTACAAATTCATTCCGTACGCAGCGGTGCCGCCACGCATTTTTGCACATTCCCTTCGCTTCCCTCTATCCTTAACCCATGGAAAAAATAGCTGAACTCAAACGCGCCAAGCTGTTGGCGCTGTCGCTGCTGCTGGTTGCCGCCGCGGCCTTTATCACCACCCTGTTCCTGCCGCAGACCTTCTGGGTGCGCGGCGTCAAGGCCATTGCCGAGGCGGCGATGGTCGGCGCGCTGGCTGACTGGTTTGCGGTGGTCGCGCTGTTCCGTCGGGTGCCGATTCCCTTTATCTCCCGCCATACGGCGATCATCCCGCGCAATAAGGACCGGATTGGCGACAACCTCGGCCAGTTCGTGCAGGAGAAGTTTCTCGATACCCAGTCGCTGGTGGCGCTGATCCGCCGCTATGAGCCCGCCCAGATGATCGGCGCCTGGTTCAGCAAGCCCGACAACGCCCAGCGCGTTGGCCTGCATTTGATGCAGGTGATGAGCGGTTTTCTCGAACTCACCGACGACGGACGCATTCAGCGCCTGCTCAAGCGCGCGGTGCATAAGGCCATCGACAAGGTCGATTTCACCGAAACCAGCGCCGTGATGCTGGAGAGCATGACCAAAAACAACCGCCATCAGGTGCTGCTTGACGCCATCATCAACCGGCTGATCACCCTGATTCAGCGGGAAAGCACGCGGGACTTTATTGCCGACCAGATCGTCCACTGGCTGAAGACCGAACACCCGCGTAAAGCGATGGTCCTGCCCACCGAGTGGCTGGGCGATCAAAGCGCGGAGATGGTGTCGAACGCGGTGAACACCCTGCTGGACGATATCAGCCACGACCGCACGCACCAGATCCGCCAGGCGTTCGACCGTGCCACGCTGAAGCTTATCGACAATCTGAAAAACGATCCGGAGATGGCGGCCAAAGCCGACAACATCAAGCACTACCTGAAAAACGACGAGGCGTTTAACCGCTATCTGGGGGAAATGTGGGCCGACCTGCGCCAGTGGCTGAAGGCGGATATGCAGAGTGAAGACTCGCGCGTGAAGCAGCGCATCGCCAACGCCGGGCTGTGGTTTGGCGAAACGCTGACAAACGACGCCAGCCTGCGGGCGTCGCTGAACGAGCATCTGGAGCAGGCCGCGCACCGCCTCGCACCGGACTTCGCCGCGTTCCTGACCCGCCACATCAGCGACACGGTCAAAAGCTGGGACGCCAAAGACATGTCCCGTCAGATCGAGCTTAACATCGGCAAAGATCTGCAGTTCATCCGCGTTAACGGCACGCTGGTCGGCGGGACGATTGGCCTGATCCTGTTTTTACTCTCGCAGCTGCCCGCCGTGCTGGGGCATTAATCTGCTTTAGGCGGCGCGATGACGTAGCGCGTCGCCTCGAAGCGGTTCAGAATCAGGTGCATGAGAAAGACCAGCGTCAGCGTTGCCACCAGCGAAAAGGTGACGGAGGTAATGCGGTACAGATCGCTGAACACCAGGTCCGTGTCCGGGTGCATGTTCTGACCGAACATGATGCCGATGGTGGTGATGCTGGAAAAGCCCACGCCCGCGCCCACTTTCTCCATCACGTGCAGGCGTGCGCCAAACGCCAGCCCGAGGCCGATCAGCGGCATCATCAATAGCATATGGCTGCTGTGGTCGTAGAGGATCAGCTGCACCACCAGAATATAGAGGCAGCCCAGCACCACGCCGACCACGCGCCAGATCGAGCTCATCACCGCGCCGCGATAGTGCATCGGGAACAGGATCAAAATCCCGGCCATCAGCGCCGAAAGCGAATCGCTTAAGTCACTGATTTGAAAAACGACGAATATCAGCGTCGCGACCGTGCCGGAGAGCAGCGACTCGTGGCGCACGCGGGCGTCGTCTTTCTCAATCAGCGGCGGCGGCCTGCGAGGCTCCACGTCCGGCAGGAGATAGTTCATCAGCGCGCTCAGGCACACCGCCATGACGCTCGCTTCGATGTTGGAAAACAGCAGCGTGTGCCAGTTAGTGGTCGGGTAGCTCATAAAGTTGAGCATCACGCTCTGGCATACCACGCCCATCGACCCGAACAGGAACAGCGGCCCCTTGCTCATAAAGCGAAAGCGCATCACGTACAGGGCAAACACCACCAGCGTCATGATGACCGGCCATTGCGACAGATAGCCGATGATAATCACCATTTCAACGCAGTTGAGCGAAGCACTGAAGATAAACTGCTTCGCCACGTGGCGATTAAACACCGGCACCAGCGACAGCAGCATGATCGGGTAAACCACAAAAAACACGCCATAGCTGGTGTTGTAAAAGCTGGAGATGCTGAGGGCAATCATGCCGGCAAAGACGATGCGCAGGGTCTGGCGAAAGTCGTTTGCCGTATAGACGATGTTGCCGTGCGGGGTAAAGACCCGCGCCAGGGTGGTAATAGACATCGAACTAATAAACATAGTGCAGCAGGCTCACCAGGTGGATCTGCATCCCGGAGAAGAAGCGCGCAAAAGGCCCTTCGCTGTTGTAGAGCTGCACGGTCGCCCGCGCGCCGGTCGGCAGATGCTTCGGCAGCGCTTCATCCAGCGTCACGTGAATGCGCATGCGCTGGGCGTCTCGAACCCAGCGGTTGGAGGTTTCCGGTTCGGAGAGCTGGCCGTTAACGGCCTCCTGACCCGCCAGGATCCCCGCGTCACTACTGGTCACGTGGGCGCGAAAAACGTGCCCCGGGAAGGCGTCAAACACCACGGCCGCATCGGTGCCCTGATGGGTATGGCGCAGGCTCTTTTCACGAAAATCGGCCACGATATCGGTCTGGTTGTTCACCAGCGCCAGCGCGGCTGACCCCGAGGAGGCGTAAAAGCCCGGGCTTAACTGCAGGTTACTGACCGTGCCGTCCGCCTGGGCGTAGACCTTCGTCCAGCCGAGGTTGAGTTCCGCTTCATCCAGCGCGTTGCGGTATTTTTGCAGCGTCACGTTGCGCTGCTCGTCCAGCTCGCCGCGCTGAATGCGCAGGTTCTGGATGTTAGCCTGGATTGAGCTGACGGACTGTTCGCTGCTCTGCCAGGTAGTGCGCACCTTATCCAGATCCGCCTGCGAGACGTTCTGCAAGGTGCTCAGCTTCTGGTAGCGGTCGAAGGTCACTTTATCGTTCCGCGCGGTCAGCACGGCGGTTTTCAGGCTGGCCTGCGCGGCGGCGATCTGCGCGTCCAGCTGCTGGTTGGAAAGACGAGCCTGCTCCAGCGCGATTTGCGCCGCTTCCACTTTATTGCGAAACGGCGTGTCGTCGAGCTCAAACAGCAGATCGCCTCTCTTCACCTGGCTGTTGTTGTGGACATGTACCGCCGCCACGTAGCCGGAGACGCGCGGAGACACCGGCGTCACCACGCGCATCACGGTGGAGTCCGGCGTCAGCGGGATCCAGATATCCGCGACGATAAAGTAGACAAACATCAGCAGGAAAGAGGCAATACTCACCCTTACCCAGCGGGCAAACTTTTGTTCAGGGGTCATTATTTTTCGGTCTTGTTATCTTCTTCGCGGATTGTCCGCAAATTGCAGGCGATTTGATTCAACGTGGCGCTAAAAATGTCGAGATGTTCCGGCGCGATGTTTTGCGATACGCGCGCCTGATACGTCTCAATCACCTGAGTGAGCCTTTTTAAAATGGCTTTTCCCTCGGGCGTCAGCGTCAGAAGCCGGATGCGCCTGTCGTAAGGCGATACGGCGCGCAGCAGGTAACCCTGCTTTTCCAGCTGTGTCAGAGTGCGCATCAGCGGCGGCAGTTCAATCCCCTGCACCTCCGCCAGCTCACTCATCGAGACGTTATCCCCAAGCTGGAAAAGCTGCATCATCACCGTCCAGCTCGACTGGGTTAGCCCGGTATCGAGAATGGCATCGTCAATCACCGCACGCCACTGGCGCACGATCATCGCCATCCGCATGCCCATCGGCCTGCGGCTAAACAGTTCTTCTTCACTCATGGGAAACCTCTCGTCACACGCGGTCAAGATAATAGTTATCAGGGTAAGTATCAAGAAACGAGAGGGTAAAGCGCAGGAATTGCAAAAAGGGTGTTCTCCCTCTCCCTGTGAGAGCAGATTTTACCCGCAACTACTTACGGCTGGATTATTGATCAAATATATGGAGTATTGAAATAAAATATAAAAGGGACTCATCAGAGTCCCTTTTCTTTATGCTACAGCTCTTTCATTCCATGAATCTTTGAACTTTATGTTACCGTCACAGTATATCCACTCTATAGATTCATACCTTATTTCAACTTCTTCCATATGCTTTCCCGCAACTCCTATTGGTACTAAAACAGGAGAAATTTTTGTAACCTTTACATTTTCCATTTTAATATTGAAATATTCTACTTCTATTCCCGACTCATTAATTCTGTACATTTTAATCAAAGCTGCTTTAAATACCCCACCTTTACATACCGCCCTGAATAAATAGGGAGTGAGGCGATCTATCTCTTTTTCAAATGTAATCGGAACATGTAGGCGCGTACCAGTAAGTTTTCCAGTGTTATAATCTGTAGGGATCCATACAGAATGATTGAACGATTTAAGTTCTGTTGAACCCAATCGTGTAGGCATCAAGCATTCACCAATTAAAGGTGAGTTATTTTCATCGGTAATCCACATATGTGCTGGTATAGACATTTATTTTCTTCTCTCATAAAAAAATGAAAAGTATAGAACAATAACAATTATAATTCCGACTACGGATATTGTAATAGCAGAATTATCAATATACTTAACAGGTATATATGATAATAAAATTATAACTAAAATTGTTAAGTACGTTTTCAATTGTAGGATTAAATCATCAAAGATAAGCCTAAATATTTCTTTTAATATCTTATTCATCGGCTAGCCATTCGTTTTAAGGCATTAATTATTTCATCATTAGAAGCTGTAACTATATTTAAATAACCAACATCTAAAACTAATGGCTCTATTAAAAAGTACATCATTTCAAGGTTTTCCGTGTAAAGAGCATCATAGAACTGTGGCAGAAAAAATTTTAAATTGTGAGCACTAGCAGCAGCATGTTGAACCATACCGTATGTACTTAATGCTATTAGCCCCCCTGACGTAATGCCTCCAATCCTTTTCATCATTGCACTTCGCATAATTCCATTGATTTTACTCCCGTAGCAAATATATTTAACAACAGAATAGACTAGTGCTGCCCTTGAAGCTTGCATAACAGAATAGTGTGTTGTAGGTGGTACAACTTTCTTAAGGATAATATTCCTTTCGTTTTCATCTTTATTCTTAAGCAACGTTTGAACATAAATTAATATCATCTTAAAAATTATATTTCTATGCTTAATAAGTTCATACAGACCTAGTAAAAACCTCTGATCCTCAATCGAAAGCCGTTTGCAAACATCTTCATAATTTTCTGTAAAGCAAGAAGTGTAATAAAGTGCTCTAGTTGCACCATCACCGAGATTATTAACATAATCGATAAATCCATCTTTCACACCAACAATAGCCTTATCTAATCTCACGGCTAATTCTTTGTCGGCTCCTATTTTTCTAATAATATCTTCACTGTAATACATAATATCTCCCTGTGGTTTGATACATTGATCATCTTATAGGTTTCGCTTTGTTTAAAGTGATCATACTCCCAATTCTTGTAAATAGTAAAAAAAAGCCACCTTTATATTATCTGTATAAATAGATAGCTTTAAATGATTAAGCTAATGAATGTAATGTTAAATTAATTGCTGCATGTTATTTGTTTCGGTTTATTTTCCCATTTTAAAAGTGCTTCCAGCTTTCCTACATTGTAATCATATTTATCGTAATGGGCCGATGATACATCGTGTAATGCATGTTACTGAATCCTGCCAGGAATTCATTTTTTGATTTTCAATTATCAAGCCAGTATTTTAAATGCTCTACGGAAATATCTCGAAATAAACAAATCTACATTACTTCGTTCACAAAAGCGCTTAATATTATCCGCAAGCAGATTGCTATCCATAAATCTTGCAGGGAAACGGAATCTTTATCCAGTTTACCCGTTGCCACTTTTTCCCAATTAGTTATTTTTCTCATAATTGTGATTGAAAAATAAACACTCACGGCCTGAATATCGCGAAATGATCAGGTCTAACAATTCCATAGCTGTTTCACAAAGAATGACGTGAAACCATTTTTTGATATTGATGGTGGCACAGAAAGAATACAATTTTTCTTATCATAGTATTTTTTGGAAAGAGCCATAATCTCATAAGGGTGCTGACCGCCGCAAAAAAAATTAGCTGGATAAGTACAGCAACGTCAGCATTAAAGAAATGTTCATCAGTTATTTTGAGTAACAAGGCCAGTTCATCGAAACTAAGAAAACGTTCACCTATATATAGTTCTTCTTCAACTACATCAAGTACTATGCTGGGTTAAACGGAATATCAAACACAATATCAGGCTTATCTATCAACGGTGATTTGTCGTCCTTAACGCCAAATGAAAAGAGAGTATGCATATATGAACGGATCTGATTTACCCAGGTTCGCTTTTGTGTGTTGATAAACGTGATTGAGAACAGCCCTTACATCATTTGAAGTGATATTTTTCGCAATTGTTTTTACCTGCAGCAGACCGCTTCCAGCAATTGTTGAGCGCAGAGTCTTGTAATGATGGTATGTGCGTTTACCTGACACAATAAAATCGATTTTGTGGGCCTTAAACAAATCTGCAAGCATAACGCTTGTTCTAGAAACTTTGATGGCATCCGAACATCAAGAAAGGCTTTCGAACTTCTCAAGGGCGCTACTTATAGATATTGCCGGGTATTAACCCGGCGTCGGAAATGAGAGCGCCAGCCCGCAGCGGCGTTTAGCGGCTAAAATGCTTCCTGACGGCACTTTTCCCCGACGCCGTCACCATCACCTCCCGATACCCCGCCACCCGCTGGATCCAGCCTTTATTTTCAAGATGGTCGAGCAGCAACGCACCGGCTTCACCGCCCAGGTGGAACCGCCGCTCGCTCCAGTCCAGACAGGCGCAGCAGGCCTTCCGGCGCGGATGCGCACTTAACGAAATGCCGAGCGTCAGGAACTGCTCCCAGCCATAGAGTGTCAACGCTGAACCGTCAGCCTCCAGCCAGCCTTCCGCCTGCATGAAATCATAAATCTGCACCGCCACCGCGCCTGCGAGATGGTCATAGCAGGTCCTGGCTTCACGCATGGCTTTCGGTGCGTTGGTTTCCGGTGGGGTAATGCGGCTCCAGGAGATCCCCATCATCTGCTCCACCAGCGCCGCCACGTCGTGCCCGGCAAGGCGATAATAGCGATGCCGCCCTTGCGACAGGTAGGTAATGAGCTTGCCGTCCATCAGACGTGCAAGGTGCCCACTGGCGGTCGACGGTGCGACATCTGCCGCCGCGCTCAGCTCGGTGGCCGTCCACGCCCGCCCGTCCATTAGCGCACAGAGCATCTTCACGCGCGACGGATCGGCCATTGCTGCCGCTACAGCGGCAATGGCCTTTTCCAGCATCGCGCTGTTATCAGAGGGTAAGCTCGTCTTTAGCATTCGTCGCCCAGGGTTTGGTGATCTCTGCAGCCAGCTTATCATCATCCGTCAGCAGAATAAGGTGATTCGCATGGTCGCTGTACTGAGTCAGGATAGACACACCGCGCGCCGCCAGCGCCGCTGCGATCTCGCCCAACTCGCCGGGGCGCTCCTGCTTAAGCTTTCTGATCACCGGCTTTCGCACCGCCTGCACGATAAACCCGGCGTCGAGCAGCACGCGTCGGGCTTTTTCCCCTTCTTCCACCAGGAAATGGGCATGTGTACCAAATACGCCACCGCCCTCCAGCCCCACGCCGTTGCGGCCCAGCAGCTGCCCAAAGCGCGCCAGTTCACCTGGGATATCGCGAAAAATGACATGAATATCATACATCGGCATGCCCTCCGGTTTCAGAGGTATATTCCCGCACGACCTGCGCTACCCGAATGCGGTAGTACGCAAAAATCGACTCCCGCCCTTCAGCCTGCGCCGCCTGATGAAAGACGTTCTGCTTCCAGCGGCGGACGGCCTCTTCATCCCGCCACCAGGAAAGGGAGAGGATTTTGCCGTCGGTGGTCAGGCTTTGGAACCGTTCGATATCAATAAAGCCGTCAATGTCCGCCAGCAGCGGCTTAAGCTCTGCGGCAAGCTGAAGATAGCGCGCCTGATGGGCAGGCGCGGCTTTGGCTTCGAAAAGGACTGCGATCATGGTTTTCTCTCCGTTGTGATGTTGGGGAGAGAATGCAGGAGGGAAAAGCACAATGCTTCGGCAAGGAGCGAAGCGTTGCGCCGGATGGCGCTGCGCTTATCCGGCCTACGGGCTCATGTAGGCCCGGTAAGCGCAGCGCCACCGGGCGGGCGCGGAATTATTCCAGGTTAGCCTTATTCAGACCGTACGCCGCGTCCAGCGAACCGGGCGCCATGCGGGAGGTGATCCCCAGACGGTTCCAGGCGTTGATCGCCACGATGGCGAAGTTCAGCTCTGAAATCTCCACGTCCGAGAAGTGCTCCGCCACGCTGCGGTAGAGCGCATCGCTCACGCCGTGCACGCCAATCTGGGTCAGCGCTTCGGTGAACGCCAGCGCGGCTTTCTCACGGGCGCTGAACAGCGGTGACTCGCGCCAGGCCGCCAGATGGTACAGGCGCAGCTCGCGCTCGCCGGCGATTTTGGCCTCTTTCGAGTGCATATCCAGACAGAAGGTGCAGCCGTTCAGCTGCGATACGCGAATGTCGATCAGGTGCTTCAGCGCAGGGTCGATGGAGGTTTTTGCCACCTCCATGCTCAGGGCGGACAGCGCGTTGGCGAGGGCAGGTGTAGCTTTATGGTGGTTGACGCGAGTGCTCATTGTCTTTCCTCTTTTTTATGCGGCATCGGTGATGCGATGAGGCAAATCTACGCCGTTCATGACATAGTAAAAAGACACAAAAAGCGTGAAACGAGGTAGGACATGAAGCCGGGCTATCACGAGATTTATACCCGCTACCGCGACAACATCACGCGCGGCGTGCTGAAGCCGGGCGATAAGGTGCCTGCCATCCGCGTGCTGGCGGAGGAGCTGAAGGTGGCGCGTAAGACCGTCGAAACGGCGTATGCCATCCTGACGGGTGAAGGGTACCTGGTGAGCCAGGGCGCGCGGGGTACGCGAGTCAACCCGGATTTACGGTTGCCGGATAAGACCATCCCAGCGGAACAGCCCACCGGCGCGCTTCCGGCATCGCTCATCAGCCAGCGCGAGCGGGCGGGGTTTTTGCGCCCCGGCATTCCCGCCCTCGACAGCTTTCCGTATAAAAAATGGCTGCTGCTGGCGGGCCAGGCGACGCGCGCCATGCGCCAGGAGGAGATGCTCAACCCGCCCGTTCTGGGCTGGTATCCGCTGCGCCAGGCCATCGCCAGCTACCTCAACATTTCGCGCGGCTTGTCCTGCAGCGCCGAACAGGTGCTGATCACCAGCGGCTACAGCGGCAGCCTGCGGCTGATCCTCGACACGCTCGCCAGCCGCAGCGACAAGGTGGTGTTTGAAGATCCGGGCTATTTTATGGGCCAGCAGCTGCTGAAGCGGATCGTGCCGCGCCTGCACACCGTGCCGGTCGATCGCAGCGGCATCGACACGGACTACCTGCTTCGCCATCATCACGACGCCCGCTTTACCATCGTCACCCCGTCGCACCAGAGCCCGCTGGCGGTGACGCTCTCCCTGCCGCGTAAACAGCACCTGCTCGACTGGGCCAGCCAGAACGAGGCGTGGATTATCGAAGACGACTACGACGGCGAGTTTCACTACACCCGCAAGGTGCTGCCGTCGCTGAAAAGCCTCGACCATCACGACCGGGTGATTTTTATGGGCACCTTCAGCAAAACCATCATGCCCTCGCTGCGCATGGGCTACGTGGTGATGCCCGCCCGCACCGTGGGCGCCTTTACCGACTGCGCGGACATCACCACCAGCGGCCAGCCGGTGCTGACGCAAAAGATCCTCACCGCGTTTCTCAACGAAGGCCATTTTTTCCGTCACCTGAAAAAGATGCGCGCCCTGTACCAGACCCGCCGCGACTGGATGATTACCGCCCTGCGCGAGGTGTATGGCGATCTCTTTTTCACCGAGCAAAACGACGGCGGGATGCATATCGTGGCGTTTCTGAGCAAAGGAAGCCGTGACCGGGAGGTGGCGCGCTGCTGGCAGGAACAGCAGCTGCAGGTCAATGCGCTCTCCGAGTGGTATCGCGGGTCCGGCAAACGCTACGGGCTGGTGATGGGGTATAACAACGTGCGGTCGTATCAGGAGGCGGTTGAGCTGCTGGAGAGGCCGAAACGGCAGACGTTTGAGCTGTTGCGGTGAAATTGCCGGGTGGCGGCTACGCCTTACCCGGCCTACTCGATCCCGTAGGCCCGGTAAGCGAAGTGTATGACCGGATACATAGGTGACAGATCAGACCGGGAACATAGGTAACACTTTTAGTCTATCCGGATCACACTCTGGGTTTTTCGGTCGTAGTACGCAAGCGTTATCCCGTTAAAGATGA
>NZ_JBLKDA010000036.1:0-37558 GCF_047530215.1 Enterobacter sp. 01-M-03-SI-ECC | reverse complement strand
CACCGTCAGTTCGTCATCCGAAGGGTGAAATGCACTCCGCCAAAACTTTTTGCGTGCCGCAAAAACTTTCGTCTCCGCCCTTCTCCTGCCGCCCTGCCGTTGCTCCTTTGCCCTTTGCCGCGAGAGAACTCACCAGGGAGATGGACAACCATCACCACAGGAGAAAACCAGGATGCACACACGAAACGTCAACGTCAAAACCGCCGCTCAAGAATCTACCGGAAGATGTGATTCAAACCTCACCATGTCCCAGTTCATGGATCTGTTTTGCTGGGTCCTGGCAGCATCGGAAGGGGAGCCACAACCGGCAATTTTTACGCCGCCAGAGAATGCCACTGAGCTGACGTTAATTAATGACGAATGCCCGGATTATATCTCAGTTTGGGTTGCAGATGGTCGCCCGGTGGCAGCTGCAATGCCGCTGGATAATTTTCACCGCGTTATTCCTTCATCACTTACTAAATAATCAGGAGTAAATAAAAATGGTCAGTTTCGCAAGCCGCTATCGTATGCCTACCTCAATCCGTAAAGACCGTCCGCTGACGAATGAGGAATTACAGCTCATCGTTCCGAGCGCGTTTTCATCGGATAAACACGATTCACGCTCTGAACGCTATACATATATCCCGACCATAAACATACTTGATCGTTTACGTGATGAAGGTTTTCAGCCGTATTATGCAACGCAGTCACGTACACGTGACCAGGATAAACGCGACTTTACAAAGCATATGCTTCGCCTGCGTCGTCATGACCAGATTAACGGAAAAGAAGTACCGGAAATTATTCTGCTGAATAGCCATGATGGTTCAAGCAGCTATAAAATGATCCCCGGTATGTTCCGTCAGGTTTGCAGTAATGGGTTGGTTGCGTGGAAAGATTTTGGTGAAATCCGCGTACCCCACAAAGGAGATATTGTAGGGCAGGTTATCGAAGGCGCTTACACGGTGCTGAAAACATTTGACGCGGTTGATGAAAATATAGACCTCATGAAAAGCATTCAGCTGACTTTGCCTGAGCAACGCCTTTTTGGTGCGACCGCCCTGGAACTTAAGTACGATGGAAAACCAGCGCCGATTACACCGGAGCAAATTATTAACCCTCGCCGTGTGCTCGACAGAGGCCAGGATTTATGGACCACGTTTAACGTGGTGCAGGAAAATGTGATCCGTGGGGGGATTCGTGGCAGAACGGAAAAAGGGAAGATCACCAGAACGCGGGAAGTCACCGGAATAGATGGTGACATCAAATTAAATCAGGTGCTCTGGAAAATGGCTGAGGAGTTTGCGAAACTGAAGGCCTGAAAATTAAGCCGCTCAACAGAGCGGCTTTTTACTGTCCACTGTTAAGCGATGCTGTTTCTGCAGTGTTTATCTCATGCTCCTTACCCGCAGCTGGCGCGAGACGCTCAGAAAGTATTTTTTTTCTGGCCAGTAATACGCGATATATATTCTTGATATTCTGTGCATAGGCCTTGCGCTGCGCAATGAGCTTTTTGCTCGGCCCCGTATTATACATCCCTACGCTGTCCCAGTTTTTTCCGTATGACCTGAAGTTGTGCGCCAGTACCCATGCACCCGTATAGACGCAGATACATGGATCATTCAACAGGCGCTCACGGGTAATATTGAAGTTTTTAAGTTTACCATAATGGGAACTGTTCACCTGCATACCACAGACATCTTCCGTTCCATTCCTGTTTGATCCATTTATCGCATCCGGTACCAGATGGCTCTCTTTAATCGAAATTGACATAAGCAGCAGCGGATCAATTTGATAATCTTTCCCGGCCTGATCAAAGCACATCTGCGGAGTTGCGCCAGCAGATAGCGAAAGAGTCAGCAAAGCAGCAGGCAGTAACGATATTTTCATGGTTTGGCCTTTTAGCGAAATAAACGGGCCCTGGAGAGGCGCTTTAAAAAATACCCCGGCGGATCGTCGTAATCAAGTAAATTCACTACAAACGCGCGTGAACGCTTTCCTGATGGGATTTTACATCTGTCCGAAATAAACATGTCAGAGCAGTAGGCGGTATTAACATGCCGCTCTTTACTAACCCTTTAAAACATCACACCCCACGCAAGACTTCGTCTTGCAGATATTTCCTTTAATTTCAATTGATTGAATGTGCCGACTTTTCGAGATGTTAAAGTGTATGCTCTTAATGTGTGTTGATTAACACACATTACAGTGCCTTTACCCCACACACACCAGTGCTTATTTAGGCACTGCTGTGTGTGTCAATCAAGCACTGCTCAGTGTGGGGATTGTGTGTACGTAATAAATAGAGTAACTTAAAACGAAGCAGTGCCTAATCAGCACACTTGATGGTGCCGGATTAACACACATAATAGTGCCGGATTAGCACACTCCACGGTGCTGGATTAGCACACACCCAGGCAAGGTATTCATACAGAAATTCAATAGCTTGCCACAGGAGCTAAACACATATGGTCACCACAGAACTCAATTGCAGTGCCGCATTAGGCACTGCATGAAATTCACGAGAAAATACCATGCCAAGAAAAAACATCTACTTCAAAGATAAAATCGACCGTGAGATACAGGATATTCTGGAAATAGAACTTCAGAAGGGCGCCACAACCTCAGATATGAATTATTCGTCCATTGTGAACGAACTAGTCAGACTGGGACTCATGGTGTATAAATCGAAAGAAGAAGGCAACTCTTTCGACCTTGAAGGTTTCAGGCGGGACCTCATTAAAAAAGTATCAGGGTCACGTGAAGGCATTATGATTCTAACCGCCCTGATTTCCGATATCTTCGTAATGCTCAAAGGACCAGACTCCGGACTGAAACTTGAAGAACTTATAAACACGAACATTAGTGCAATTAATGATGCAGAAGATAAAGCTGAAAAGGACCATTTCCTCACAGAGTAAATCAGCACAACTGGCCGGAAAGCTCCGGCCAGAATCGATCACTGAGACGGCTTTTCATCCCATGGGAGGTCACTTTTTTCTACCTCCCTTATTTTTTCCTTCAGAAACACCTCGAATTCCATACAGAGAATTTTAAGCGCCTGCGCATCCTCGTTCTGTTCAAGCAACCTTTCCGTAAAATAACCCAGAGTATTCATCAGACGGGTAAGCATTTCATCATTCAGACTACGGTTATGCACCTTCGCCATTGCTCTTATTTCATCCGCAAGATTCTCAGGAATACGCATGCTATATCCGGTTGTTTTTCCTGGAAGCAAAACCCTTTCACCCTCACGCCACATCCATAATTGCTCCTGTTTTGGCGGAGTTTTTACTTCACTCACGACATCAACGGATTCACTATCAAGTAATTGCCCTAGCCACTCCTCAAATCTCACCGCCAGAGCGATGAGCCGTTCACCCTCCGCAGTTTTAATGACAGGCTTGCCGGGCTGATAATTCAGCGACAACAAAAGCCTGGCAATAATTTCTTCATTCACACTTCTGTTGCCAGCTCTGGCACATATTCTCAGCTCCATAAGCAGATTATCCGGAGCACGCAATCGCCACTCCACCGCTTCACCTGGCTGGAACTTGCGTGGACGGCCGCGACCATCCCACATTTTCTCTTTTACTTTCATAGCTATAGATCCCGGAGGCCATTTCCGAACTTTCTGGTCAACAAAGCCTACTCACTTACATATTCAGATAAATCCGAATGATTCTAAAAAGTGTGACATGCGTCACAGTTTTTTTTTTTTAGGGTCATGGGACAATTGCGCCCGCGTAAACAAGCACTTACGCGATTCACTTTTGTTTACTTCGGAGAAAACAAACATGTTAACCAAAGGCAGTGCCCTTAACGTCGGTAAGGGATGGGCGGTAGCGTCTTTATTCCGCAAAGCTCGCGAAAATCGCAAAGCTAAATTTTACTTAAAGTCAGCAGGTGCTTTTTTAATTGCACTTATGGTCACTCACCCGGCATTCGCATCTGGTACTGACCTTCTTTCCTCACAGAACACCACGGTTAATTCCACCTTCGGTTCTGGCTCATCACTGGTTAAATGGTTCTACATCGCCGAAATCATCATGGGCCTGTTTATTTACATTAAGGCCCGCTCACCACTGGTGTTCGTCGGTATCGTTATGGCAATCATCTTTACCCGTGTCGCCTTCGGCATCGCGAGCTAAATGATGAATGGGGAAGGAGATAAATATAACTTCCCGGAAACAATGAACCAGCAGGACCGCTATTTAGGCTTGCCGATTGACGAATTGATTGTTACTGCACCCCTTTTAGTTTTGGGGGTGCTTAACAATCTGTCACTCGAACTTGGTGTAATCGCGGGAATCCTCTGGTTTATCGTCAGATATCTGAAAAAAGGGCAGGGGTCATACTGGTTACTTAATTTCTGTTACTGGCACCTGCCATCACTTTTATTCAAAGTAACCTTTCGCCAGATACCTGATTCAAGTTTCCGGCACTGGAGGGCATAGTTTTTCATGAAACTGAATATTAAAGGAGAGCGCGATAAACAACTCCGCTATGCGTTTATTGGTCTTTCAGCTTTAACCTTACTCATGGGCGCAGGGAATGTACTGACAGGGTCACTGGCGTGGTATTTCGCCACAACCCAGAAAACCATCACCACGCCATTAACGTTTAACCGCCCCTTTGCATCAGATTCTAAAAATGTTGATGCCACCGGCCTGACACAGTTCGCCGCTTCCTTTATTTACTGGCGACTGAACGTTACTCCGGAAAACATCGAACATAACCAGAAAATGATTCTTGGATTCGTCCCCTCCGCCGAACGGGACGTACTCAAGAAAGCCCTGGACATAGAAACTGAGCGCATTCAGAAAGCAGGCATCACCACCCAGTTCGACACGAAAGAAATTCGCGTCATGGACGATGGCTCCGTGCAGTACAGCGGGGTTCTGAAATCCTCCACCACAAATGGCGCAATCATCACGCCACTGAAAGACCAGGAAAAAACCTACCGGCTAAAACTGAGTTATGACAATGGTGTGATTAACCTCCACAGCTTTGAAGAACTTAAGCCGGTATCTCCCACTAACTGACAGGACTGCCCATGAAATTTCGCATTTCACCGGCAGCTGCTGCTGTGTTTCTGGCAGCGGGATTATTTACTAGCGGCCTTCGGGCCGCTTCCGCACCCGCAGCCATTCCGTTTGAGAACGACGCCGCCTTTAACGTCACCCTCAGCAACACCAACCCGAGCAAGGTTGTTGTAGACGGAGAACTCATTACCAGCATCAGCGGACCAACCGGTGCGTATGACCAGAGCCAGACCGAAGACGGAGCGCTCATTCTGTCTCCGCTTGTCGGCCAGAACTTCACCCTGTTTATCCAGACTGACCACGGCTCATCGCTGAGCCTGAACGTCAGGCCGCAGCCGGGTAACGGCAAAACACTGCGCTTCACCCCGATGTCACCACCACTTCGCAAGAATGACGATGCGAAGGCATGGGAAGAAGGGCAGACCTATGAAAAAACGCTGGTTGCGCTGTCCCGCGCCGTAGTCAACGGCCAGGTGCCGGACGACTACCAGGAATACCCGGTCAGCCGGATGCCGGCTTACTCACCCGCCAGTGATGTACGCCTGACACCTGAACGCCAGTTTGTGGGCAACCACCTTCGCGTGGTGCGATTCCGGATGAGCAACCCGGGCAGCATCACCCGCAGCCTCCGCGAGCGCGATTTCTGGCGCAAGGGCGTCCGGGCCGTAATGCTGTCACAGAATCAGCTCTACGCCGGCGGTGAGGGGTATGCCTGGATTGTGTTTTCAGATGACGGAGTCACCCGCCCATGAACCTGAATGAAAACCTGAAAACCCGCCGCAAGCAGCTGGCCATCCTGGCCGCCGTCATCATTGGCGGCGCAACTGCTGCAGGCGGCGTAATGTGGTACGGGCAATACCAGCAAAAACAAAAGCAACCCGCACCGGCTGCAACACCAAACCTGACCGGCGTTGTGACCGCGACGTTTAACGAGCAGGTCAACGATGCCGCACTGACGCAGCAGCAGGCAAAGACCTCTGCTCTTGAGCAAAACCTTGCCACGCTTGCTCAGCAGTTCGCGCAGAACAAGCTCACCACCGAGCAAAAGCTGGCCGAAAAGGACGCTGAAATTCAGCGCCTGAACGACCAGCTTACGAAAGCCCCCGGCAGCAACCAGACCGCTGGACAGCAGACACCACCTGCAGGTCAGAACGGAACACCACTCCCCGGTCCGGTTGCTGCCGGCCAGGCCCGACCACCCGAATACAATGTGACCCCCACAGGTGCACCGGCCGCCACTGGTGTGAATATGGGGCAGGGCGCAGCGTTTTACCCGGGCGGCTCCGGCCAGCGCATGACAGGTGGTCTGTCGACAACAAAATTCAGCTACGACAGCCTGAAGAAAAAGCCAACCAAACTCCCCTGGATTCCGTCTGGCTCATTCTCTGACGCCGTCCTGATTGAGGGGGCCGACGCGAACGCCAGCGTCACCGGTCAGCAGAATACCAGCCCTGTTACCATCCGCCTGCAGGGCAACATTCAGATGCCCAACAACAAGGAGTTCAACGCTGACGGCTGCTTTATTGTGGGGGAGATGTGGGGCGATATCTCAAGCGAGCGCGGAAACGTCCGTACCCAGTCCATCAGCTGCATCCTGAAAAACGGCAAGCACGTGGACATGGAGTTTCAGGGGCATGTCAGCTTCCAGGGTAAAGGCGGCATTCGCGGCAAGCCCGTTATGCGAAACGGCATGATTGTCGGCTACGCCGGCGCAGCAGGCCTGCTGTCAGGCTTTGGCGAAGGCATCAAATCTGCAGCAACACCATCTGTCGGCCTCGGCGCCACAGCGGATGTCGGTGCCGGCGACGTGTTTAAGCAGGGTATAGGCGGAGGAGCCAGTAAGGCAGCCGACACGCTGAGCCAGTACTGGATTAAGCGCGCCGAGCAGTATCACCCGGTGATTGATATCGGTGCCGGCAACCAGGTCACCGTCGTGTTCCAGAAGGGTTTCCGCCTTGAAACCATCGAGGACGCCGAGGACGCGAAAGCGAAAGAGGAACTGCAGAAAGCCGGTAACGCCGCGCAGAATGCTGTAACCCCGCAGCCGGCGAGCCAGACCACCGCATCCAGTACCACTTCAGTCGGCAACATCAACCCGGATGACGTTCTCCGCCAGGCCAGCCAGTTGCGCCTCGGTGACACCATAAACTGATGAGGGAATGAAGATGTTTGCACGTAAAAAAACATCGCAGAGAGGCAAGCCAGACCGCAAAGCAAATGATGTGAACCGTCGGTTAAGGATGACCGTTAACTGGCTGTATTCGATTTGCTGGGTCCTCGGGTGGGTGTGCTTTATTGCGCTCATTATCAAAGGAGTTCGGGAGGAATATGCATTCCGCATCCTTGGCGCATTACTTTTTGCCACCATCTTGATTCGAATACGACCACCCGTCTGGCCAGATGACACCGCCGAACCCCTCCCGGGGCCGACCGACGATGACAAAAGGGAGTGCAAATGAAGGGAGCACGCATAGATGACCGTATCAATTTTCTGAGGGGTATTGAACGGGACTGGAAAGACTGGTCTGCACGGAAAAACACAAAACCCCACTGGATATTTTTGGTAGGGGTATTAACCGCTACAGGGGGGCTGATTTTTAGCTTCTGGACAGGCAATCAGAGGCTTACCGTGGCTTCCATTGCTGTTGGAATGGCTTTTCTTCTCGCCGCATTGCTACAGGCATGTGAAACATGGGAAGAAAAAATACAGCGGAAAATTCGGGCATATGAGCCGCTTGATATTGATGCCATGCGCACCCTGGCCGTTTCTGTTTTTCACAAGGATAAGCTGACACGGGAAGAACTCAGACAGTGGCTGGACGCGGAGTTCAGCGCCATTTCTGATGCTGCTCTTCGTGGGGGAAGCCGTAATGCGTGATGAAGAGCGTAATAACTCACTGCTCAGGAAAATGCGGATGCATATTGCTGAATGGGAGGCTGGCCGGCCCACTCCGCAAGGAAATAAGTACATTTTCCTTTGGCTTGCAACCTTCATCGTTGTACTGGTAGCTACGGTTTCAGTGTTCCGCCCGTCATTGTTTGCACTGTGTTTCCTCATTGCCTGGTTTTTTCTGAGTCAGGAGATATTTAAGCGAATTATCCCGCGTTACAACGAAAGCTGGGAGGAGGTATTCGACAGGTTACTTTCTGATTATGAACCCCTGAACCTTTCTGCCTGGGAACACCTGAAGCACCAGGCTAAAACAGAAGGGCTGACGGCCAGAATTGTCAGCAACTGGCATCGTGAGGAAGCCAGGTCCGTCTGGCCAGAAAAGAAACCTGACCTGAAGTTCCTCCATAAAGTCACTGACGGTAACGAGAAAATTGGAGAGAAATGAAGCGTACCAGAGCCATTTCACTACTGGTAATAACTGCCGGAGCGACCGGTGTTTCTGTTTACAACCATACAGGAGGGCTCACTGTGTTACTCACCCTGGTGACCATAGGCGCACTTGCTCATGTCATCAACGTCTTCCTGTAATTCATTTCACTGGAGTGTTTATGTCTGCCAACATGGCACGCTATCCATTACTCAAAACCCTGCATGACTATCGCTTTATCCTCATTCCTGCACTGGTATTCACTATCGAGCTGACAGTGTGGGCAGTGCTCAATCTTAAAGGCGTGGGTGATATGGGCTGGGTCTCCTGGCGAGTGTCCCTGCTCTTAAGCGTGTTCCTCGTATACTTTAGTGGCACTGCCTTTAACAAACGCGATGACTGGTACTTTATGTATGGTTCAGTCGTTCCGTGGGGCGGAATGCTGATAGTGGCGAGTATTTATGGCTTTATCCAGATGGACCTGAACTTCCTGACGCTGGATATGTTTTATGCCGGCGTGTTTGGCAGCCTTGTTGTGCAACTGGTTTTCACTGTGATTCAGTGCAACTGCAAATAATCGAAATTGAGTATTACCCCTCCCTGAATACCCCTTAAATTAAAACCGGAGTTACCCCATGAAAAATCTACTGGGTGCTGCACTGCTGTGCAGCGCGCTGACCGGCTGCGCCGGTCTCAATTCTGATTTCGACTGCAACAAGACCGCGACCGACCAGTGCCTGACCACCGGTGAAGCTAACAAGCTGGCCGCTCAGGGTAAAAGTCTGGATGACCTGACGGCAGAGAAAACCGCAAAAAAGCCTGCGGGTGAAACCCTGCCGGCACTGCGCAATTCAGCACCGGTCGTGAATCCCTTCCGCCCTGTCTCCGCCGCAGCAACCGGAACCACCGTCGTTAAGCCTGCCGCATCGCGCCCTCTGGCCACTGCGCCGGTGAAATCGGCTGGCTCGCTGGTCACGCCGCTGGCCACATCCAGTAATGCGACCCCTGCGCCGGTTAACACTGCTGGCCGCGTTCCGGTTCAGCGTATTCCTGACGCCACGCAGCGCCTGTGGATTGCACCCTGGGTGGACACGGACGACAACTTTCATCAGCCAGCTGTGGTCGAGTTCGTGAAAAACAAATCCCACTGGGATGAGAGCTACCGCGTCATCGGGGAGGGAGGGGAATGAGCAGCCACTACATTTCCGGCAGGAACGGCGTCGATCATCTGGCGAAATCGTTAGCCCATTCACGGAAAGGAACGACGCAAATCACCGCCACACAGTCAGTCGATACCGACGATGAAACGCTGGCCGTTCTGAGCGTGAGCTGTGACTGGCCGATTAAAACGGCCGGTGATGCACCGCACACCGGCCAGATGAACGAAGAGAAGCTGCGTCGCCTGGAGTTAATCCGGGCCGCTGCGGAGGGCCGAAAATGAGTTTTGTCGACAGCCTGATGGATATGCTGAAAAACGGGAAAGAGGAAGACGGAGCAGCAACGGCCCGCAACAACCTTTCCCAGACCTGGGACTATCCGTCCCTGGTTGCTGCGCTGCCTTACCGGTATTACGACGACAAAAATGAAATTTTCGTCAATGCCGGCTCTGCGGGCTTCATTATGGAAGCCGCGCCGCTTCCCGGCGCGAACGAGCAGGTGATGGCCGCGCTCGATGACATGCTGCGTAAGAAGCTGCCCCGCCAGACCCCTGTGACCGTCATTATGCTGGCCAGCAAGTGTGTCGGGGAACGTATCGATCGCGGCGTGAGTAACGACATGTGGAAAGGGGGGATGGCCGAACACCTCAATAAAATTACCCGCGCATTCTGGCAGCGTTCCGCGCTGCACGGCCTGGCCAACGAACGGGAATACCCGCTCTACCTGCGTAACTACCGTATCTTTATTGTCTACGGTCAGCCCATTAAGCGCGCTTCCCAGGTTCAGCGGGTGATGGATGACCTGATTCAGATACGTAACACCATCCGCGTCTCCCTGGGCGCTGCTCGCATCGACAGCATGAATACCGATGTGCACGCTTTCCTGTCTGCGGTACGCGAGCAGATGAACTACCGTCAGGAACAGGTGCTGACGTCCTCCGGGGACTACAACGAGGATGAGAAGCTTAACCGCCAGGTGGTTGATCCCGGGATTGACCTGAAGGTGCATCCATCGCATATCCGGATGGAGCTGCCGGAGACCATAGACGCGCGCGGGACACGTCTTCCGGCATCGTCATGCCGCATCATCAACATGCAGCTTGCTAAAAACCCGCGTCGATTCGCGCTCTGGCAGGGGGCTGACAATCTGCAAAACCTGCGCTTTCCCGATCTCGGGATACCCTGTCCCTTTATGTTGACCTGGACGACGGCGCTGGAAGAACAGACCAAAAGCCAGAGCGAGGCTTTCCGTAAAGACCAGGACCTCTCGAAAAAAGCCAACTCAGCCTACGCTGCACTGTTCCCCAACACCAAAAAGGCTGCAGAGGAATGGCGGCGCACCCGGGAGCAGCTGCACAGCAATGAAATCGCGCTCTGCAATACCTACTTCAACCTGACCCTGTTCGCCCCGGATAACAATACCGAGGCACAGAAGTGTGAACTGGCCGCCGTCAACGTGTTCCGTAAGAACGAGCTGGAAATGGTGACGATACAGTACCAGCAGATGCGTAACTGGCTGGCCAGCTTCCCGTTCGTCATGCAGGAAGGGATGTGGGAAGACCTGAAGATGACCGGGGCAACGCTACGCTCCAAGTCATGGAATGCGGTGAGCCTGATGCCGGTCGTCGCTGAACGCCAGCTGTCCAATGTGGGTATGCCACTGCCAACCTACCGCAACCAGGTGGCGTTCTACGACATGTTTGGTGAGGAGAACGGCAGTACCAACTTTAACATCGCCGTCACCGGCACGTCCGGGGCAGGTAAATCCTTCCTGACGCAGGGCATCCTTCGCGATGTACTGAATGCCGGGGGGTACGCGTGGGTTATCGACATGGGGGACAGCTACAAGAACTACTGTCACCAGGCCGGCGGGGTTTATCTCGATGGTTCTAAACTGCGCTTTAACCCGTTCGCCAACGTTAAGGACATTAATCATTCTGCGGAAGGGATTGTGCGCCTGCTGACGGTGCTTGCCAGCCCGACGCAACCGCTGGATGGCGTCTGCGAGGCGATCCTGCAGAAAGCGGTAATGGATGCGTGGGAGAAGAAGGCAAACAAAGCCCGTATCGACGACGTTCATAATTACCTGACCAATGAGGATGTGAATCAGGCGTTCGCAGACAAGCCGACCATCATCGCGCGTCTCGCTGAGCTGGCCATGCTGCTCGATACCTACTGCACCTGGGGGCCTGACGGAGAATACTTCAACGCCGATGCTCCGACGCTCGATGGGGAAACCCGCTTCGCGGTGCTGGAGCTGCTGAGCCTGGAAGACAAGCCGAAGCTGCTCTCGTCCATCCTGTTTTCGCTCATTCTTGCGATTCAGGAAAAGATGTACCACAGCCCGCGTGACCTCAAAAAAGTCTGCATCATCGACGAGGCCTGGCGTCTGCTGGGTGGCTCCAACCCGCACGCGGCAAGGTTTATCGAAACCGGCTACCGCACCGTGCGTCGTCACCGTGGGGCGTTTATCACTATCACCCAGGGCATCAAGGACTTCAGCGCCAGTAAGGAAGCGGAAGCCGCCTGGAACAACAGCTCCACCAAAATCACCCTCTTGCAGGATGCGAAGGCGTTTAAACAGTACCTTGCCGATAACCCGGATCAGTTCTCGGACATGGAAAAAGAAGTTATCCGTGGCTTCCAGCCCGCCCTGCAGACCGGCTACAGCTCCCTGCTGATAAACGCCGGTGAATACAGCTCCTTCCATCGCCTGTTCGTCGACCCCGTGACGCGTGCCATGTTCAGCTCGCGCGGCGAGGACTTTGCTTTCATGCAGAAAGCGCAGAAAGAAGCGGGGGCGACAGCGGAGGAAGCGGCGTATCTGCTGGCGGAGAAAAAATACGGCAGTGAACTTCGTGAACTTGAAGAGTGGGTGAAAGCAGCATGAGTGAGCAACAGAATAAGCCGTATGACGGCGACACCGTCCGCGACGGTGTAACGATCGCCAGCAAGACATCCCGCTGGGTTAAGGCCAGCATGCTGGGGCTGGCGGGACTTCTGATCATGACGGGCGTGGCATACGTGACGGCGAAAGCCGTCACCCCTGAGGTGGTGGTCTTCGACATGAAGGGGACTGTGGACCTTTTCATGCAGCAGTCCGCTCAGTTACAGCTCGATGAAAATCGGGCTAAAGCGATGACCCAGCAATTCAACGCGGCGCTGACCGGCAGCCTGGATGCGTGGCAGTCCTCACACAACGCCATCGTTCTGGTGAAGCCGGCGGTGATGAGCCCGCAGCGCGATATCACGAATGAGATTCGTGCTGATATTGCCCGACGCATTCAGGGGGGCCAGTGAGAAAACGACTGCAGCTGACGGCTATGATGCTGCTGATGCTCTCCGCCGGCAGCGGGGCGAAAGATCTCGGTACCTGGGGCAACGTCTTCGAGCCTGCAGAGCAGGACATGCTGGCGTTTATCCAGAATCGCCTGAAGGGGATGGAACAGACGGGTGAACTTGACCGTCTGCGCAAAGAGGCAACAGAAAGGGTGAAGGAGCATGCGGTACGTCCGACGCCGGTGGAAGGGCTCTCGAACGCGAAGGAATACCGCAGCTTTGCCTGGGACCCGACATTTACCGTGAAGGAAACGATCACAGACATGCAGGGCAACGTGATCGCCCGCAAGGGCGATACGGTTAATCCTCTGGATAAGGTGCCCTTCAGCCAGGTGCTCTTTTTTATCGACGGCGATGATAAGGAGCAGGTGAACTGGACCCGACAGCAGCTCGCCGGCCAGACCGGCGTGAAGGTCATCCTGGTGAAAGGCAACATCAAAGAAACCAGTGATGCGCTGAATGAACGTATCTACTTCGACCAGTCCGGCGTACTGACCCGTAAATTTGGTTTTGAACACATTCCTGCGCGGATATCCCGCGACGGCCGCGTGATGAAAGTGGAAGAAATTCCGGTATCAGGAGCGAAAAAATGAGTGCAACAACGTTAGGGGACCTGTTTCCCGAAATGCGTCAGGCGGTCCCGTCCCATCGGCGTTACGCCAGAAAACCGCGTAAACCCGCTGAGATAACGCCGCGCATGGGAACAGCAGAACGGCTGAAGACGCTGTACCCCGAAATTGACTCCTGGCACCCGGTTCTGGTGACCAAAGCCTGGCTTCACTGGTGTGAACAGAACCAGCAGGACAGCCGGGAACCGTCAAAACGTGATGAACGATTTCCGGACTACATCATTCACCTCTTACTGGAGAACATGCGGGCCGAGGACAGTGCGAAACGTAAAAAGGGCCCGACGCTGTCACTTTCCGGGCGTCTCGACAGGTTGTTTGCAGGTGAAGGGCAGGAGAACGCCGAATGTCACTGATACACAATAACTCTGTGCCATCTGCATCTCAGCCCATGACTGGCCGCAATGCTGATACCAAAGGCTGCGACGAAACCGTGAATCAACTCTGTCAGCTGTACCCTGAAATCGCATCATGGCAACCGGCGCTGATCGCCGGCGCCTGGCATCAGTGGTGCGCGGAGAACCAGCGTCAGCCGATCGCGCCGGACGAACGTGATGAGGCGTTTCCCCTGTACCTCGTCAGGCTTATCCGCAACAGAATGGAGGAGATGAACGCATGGCGTTAATCAGCTGCTTCACCGGCCCTCAGGGGCTGCAGGGGATGCTCACCTGTTTGCGCGATACTGAGGGTATGACCGGTATTCTGGTCGTCGTTGCGCTGCTCGCTGGCTGGCTTGTTGTTCAGCATCTTGCAGATGCACGCCGTGAACGTCGTGCACGGGAGAGCAGACCGGGAATACCCGCTCCTCTGGTGCAATTTGGCAGTGCCCGACATGCCGATGCGGTTCACGCCTTTGCTAACCGGGAATGCTACCAGGTGATGCTGGCCGAACTGGAAAATGCATTGACTGACGCGGGCTACGAACTGACGCGTGAAGAATCACTGCGCGTGACGATGCCAGAGGCAGATCGGCAAAAAATCAGCCGCCGGATTATCCGGGCGCGCCAGTGTTATACAGCGCCGAGAGTAACTGAGCAGGCGATGCAGGACAGCGAAGATGCGGCAGTAAACGACGGGTACGCCGGCTCATGGCTCAGCTTGCTTATCCGGGGCAGTGAGCGGGAAGGGTGGTACATCACAAAACCGGTACCGGAATTCGTCCCGACGAACTTTCCGTTAAAACAGGTCACCATAACAGTCAGTGCAAAACAGTCTGTCCTGACGCGTGATGTTGTGAGAATCATCAACGATGTGGCTGAAAAAGTGAAAAAACAGCCTTCATTTCCTGAAGATCCTGAACGTATTGCAGGGAGGGTAATTAACAGTGAACTGTTTTTTGGGGCTGATCAGCGGCAGGTGAAAGTGGCGCCAGGCTGGTTCAATTCGCCGTCTGGAGATGATGTTCCTGACGATATCACCGAAGGACCATTCCCGCCGGTGGGGATGTCAGAATTCCGGCATTTCATTATCCGGGCGCAGGCAGGAAGGTTTTATACCCCGACTGCACTTGCCTTCTTTATTAAGGAAGCTGGTCGCAGGATAGAACAGGGGGAATCCAGCGGAGCATGTTACGAAGATGACAGTGGCTATGCTTTCGCCGTGACGCCTGCAAATAAGACGCCCTGATTCAACCGCGCTGCCCTTCAGGATGTTCGGTGCTCACTGCGTTGCGCTCCGCCTCAGCCTGAATGTCATCCCGGTTTCCGATTAACCCCAGACCAGGTAACGCCATGAAAAAAGACCCTGATACTGAAAAGGGCCAGAATGTTACAGCCGTTCGTCATGATGAAAAATCGGCTTTACGGCTTAAGGCCATTCTTGCAGAAAATCCCCTTTATTATCCCTCAATAGTGTTAAGAGCTGGCTTACTGGCTCTTGAGGATATGTCCAAAGAACAGCGGCTGGCTTTCATCATGAAAGCGGCCGACAAAGCCAAAAACCACTAGTCCTACTTTTAAGCCCTCCCGCCGTCCGGTGGCTGCGGCACTCCCGGAGATACCCCATGACTCACCCTGAATCTGTCAGGCCGGTGACGGTTAACCGTGACCGCAATGGCTTCTGGACGCACCCTCATTATTTTGCACCTGCCAGTGATGAGGCCACACAGACTGAATTTGGCGACTGGATGCGCCGGCACAATCTGACCTGTGCCACCCGCTGGATGGAAAACGACGCGCCTCCCCAGGTGATCGCCGACTGGGAAAAGGGAAAACAAAACATCAGTGACTGGCAGCCGTCAGCGCCAGCCGGAGAGGGCTGGTTTATCGGCTCCATTCATGACACTGAAGACGGTCCGGTCTGTGTCTGGCTGCGGGAGGTGAAATGAAGCACTTTTCATGGCTTGCCGGTGTGTTGCTTATTTTTCTGTCATGGACGCCGGTTCAGGCTACTGCTGCCAGCAATGCCGGTGACGGACGCTGGGTTAACCCGATAAGTGACGTCTGCTGGAAGTGCCTGTTCCCGATGACGCTGGGCAATATTCAGCTGGCGTCCGGTCCGCAAAAGGACACCAACAACCCGTCTTCGCCTATCCAGATTTGCCCGGCCGGTATCCTCTACCGCATCGGTCTGGCCATCGGGTTCTGGGAGCCAATGGCGATGGTGGACGTAACCCGTGAGCCGGGCGTCATGGTCAACATGGGCGGCTTTAAAATCGATCTCGGGCGAACGGGAACGGGAACAGCAGGGCAGAGTGACCGGCCCGCTGCCGGCACGTTCTACCATGTTCACTGGTACAAATACCCGCTGATTTTCTGGCTGAACATCATCACCAGTCTGGGGTGCCTGCAAACCGGCGACATGGATATCGCCTATCTCTCTGAAGTAGATCCTCTCTGGAATGACAGTACGCTCTCGATGCTGATTAATCCCGAAGCCGCGCTGTTCGGCAACCTGATTGCTCAGGGAGCCTGTGCTGCTGACGCTGCAGCTGCATCAGCGGGTCTGCCGCTCTCGCCGCTGTTCTGGTGTGCAGGTAGTCAGGGTTCTTTCTACCCGCTGACCGGCTATACCAGCGGCGAGTTTTCTCCCCTCGAGGCCTCTCTGCTGGTCGGAGAGCGAATGGCCTTCAAGATGCACCGCGAGGGGCTGGTCTGGAACTCTGTTGGTGCAGATAACGCCGTATGTAACCAGTATCCCTCTCCCATCATTCCGAAAGAGCGATGGCGATACCAGATGGTGAACATGTACCCCGAAACGAACAACTGTCACCCCTTCGGGGCCAGCACGCAGCTGTGGGGTACAACGCACAACTCACCCTCATCCAAAAAGAACTTCGGTTACCTCTTCTGGCGCAAACGTAACTGCGTCTTCCTTTAAGGACATGACAATGAAAAACGCTTATCTCCGGGCGCTGACGATCAGCGTCATGATTGCTTTCGCGCCGCTGGCTCTGGCGAGCGCCCAGACCGATATTTCCGTCTCCGACCATAGCTGGATCAAAGGTCAGCAGGACGCGCTGGCAGCGATGAAGGAAGGCATGCAGGACCATCCGGCAGCCGCGCCGGTATTGCCGCAGCATCAGCTGGACGTGATCAACCGCCTGCAGGGCGATATCGCAGCTCAAACTAACACGATGGGGGAAAAAGACACGTTTCCGGCTATTTACTTTGTGAGTCTCGGCATACCGCGTGAAGGCCTGCTGCCCATGCTGAAAGACGCGCGTCGCTACAACATCCCGCCCACACTTCGGGGCCTGGTGAACAATGACATGCGTCAGACCGCGGCGGCGATGTTTGAGCTGAGTAAGGAGGACAAGGATGCGGGCGTGCAAATCGATCCGACGCTGTTCACGCAGTACAACATCACGACAGTGCCGGCACTGGTGGTGACCTGCCCGGGCCACCATGACGTCATCCGGGGAAGTCTGCCGCTGAAGGCGGCGCTTGAGAAGGTCGCAGAAAATGGGGACTGCGCGGCAACGGCCCGGCAGCTACTGGAGGCTGCGCAATGAAGAAAATATTTTTCGCCATGATGATGCTGATCCCGTTCCTGACGGTGGCAGGTGACCCGGCATTTGAGGCTGGTGCAAGTTTTGGGAAAGGTAATGCCTCTGCCGGTACCGGAGCCCTGAAAAACCCCGGCGCGGTGACCGGTGCCATTCCGGGATATACAGCTAACCCGCCGGAGAAAGGGTATTACGGCGGCGTGGATGGCGGCGATGGAGGGCTGGCCAGCAAGGGACAGGCTGCCCTGCAGGGGAATAACGCGGCACAGTCAGTGATCAGTGCAGGAACCAAAAACCCGCCTCCTGCCATCGATCCAAATGCCCCCTTTATCACTGTCGGGAAAAATGCGGAGGGGACGGCAGGTGGGATCATGGATGGCAGCAGCCAGCAGTGTAAGGAGACGACGGTGTCCAAATCGACGTTTGAGAACTACACCTGCAGCGCCGATGTCGCGGTGTCCAAAACCTGTACCCGTGATACGCAGATTGACGGCCATTACGAAGAGCAGGTGTCCTCTAAAACCGTCGTTATCCCGCCAGAAACGCTGAGGTTCAATAAACTTGATGACCATACGCTGGAGTTTACACTGCCACTGAACGAGCCGGGCGCAACAATGCTGGAGGGGTCAATCACCACCTCCCAGAAAAACAGCGTCAGCAATCCATTTTACAGCTCCACCCTGACATTCTACGGAACATCAAAGCAACTGAAGTCCGTGAACAATACCTTCGCCGTTAATGTTTCCCAGAAGGTGGTTCCGGATGATGGCCTGCTCCGGGGAACGCTGACAAACAGCGTAGATCAGTATATTGACATGATGCCGCACGGGATACTTTCAGCCCAGTATCCAGGTAGTGATTTTCTGGCAAAAATAACTGCCACGATAACCCTGGTGACGACCATTAAGGTCTGGGTTCCGTCAACCACCACGCCGTCTGTCTGTCCGGACAGCCCTGGCGGAAAGAAGATCAGTTCAGTCTGTACCATTCCCGGGGGTGACCGGCAGGTAGTGGCTGAGGGGAAAACACAGACCGTTCACAGCGACTGCTGGCAGTACACCGATACTTATCTGGTCAGCGAGAACACGACCGGCACCTGCGCTTCCCTGATGAATAATGCCTCATGCACCAAATCTGGCGAAACGTGTTCAGAGTATGTGGATGGCACCTGTTCCCATAAAGACTACACCTATCAGTGCCAGACGGTGCATTCCTCTACGGGGCTGGTCTGCGGTGGCGAATACATCTGCAAATCAGGTGACTGTGATGAAACCAATGGCGCTGGCGACAACGGTTTTGATACGGCAGTAGCCAAACTGGCCGGTCTGGCGTCAGCGGCAGAAGATGTCAGGGATGAGAACAGCACCATCGATGTGAAAGCCTTTACGGGCAAGGCCATGAGCTGCCGTAAGGCGTTTGCGGGATTCTCTAACTGCTGTAAGGACTCCGGATGGGGACAGGACACGGGCCTGGCCGCCTGTAATGACGACGAACTGGCACTCGGTAAAGCAAAGGCCAAGAAAATCACCGTCAGCGTGGGCGAGCGTTGTGACCATCAGGTTCTCGGGGCCTGTATCCAGAAAAGCCAGGTCTACTGCGTCTTTGACGGCAAGCTTGCCCGCATCATTCAGGAGCAGGGACGTCGCGACCAGCTGGGCGTTAAGTTCGGCAGCGGCGACAGTCCGAACTGCCGGGGGATTACGGTCCCGGAGCTGCAGAGTATCGACTTCGACAAAATCAACTTCTCTGACTTCTACGAGGATTTGATGAAGAACCAGAAAATCCCCGATACCAGCGCGCAGGTCAAGCAGATTAAGGATCGCATCGCCGCGCAGGTGAACCAGCAGGGAGGTGGCAAATGAAGCGTGTCCTCTGTGCCCTGCTCATGACGCTGGCGAGCCATACGGTGCTGGCCGAGGAAATTGTGACGCCGGCAGAGCCGTTCACCGGCTGGTCCTGGTACAACGAGCCGAAAAAACCGCCGGAGCAGTCCAGAAAGCCGCAGCAGCCTGCACCGCAGGCCATTCCGGACCTCAGCAAAATGTCACCAATGGAGCAGGCCCGGGTGCTGAAAGGGTACACACAGGAGGCGCTTAACCGCGCCATCCTGTTCCCCTCACGGGAAAACACGGCGACGTTCCTGCGCTGGCAGAAGTTCTGGACCGATCGGGCATCGATGTTCAGCCAGTCCTTTGCGGCGGCGCAGCTGAGCCATCCGGACCTCGACTACAACCTGGAGTATCCGCACTACAACAGCATGGCACCGTTCATGCAGACCCGTGACCAGCAGACGCGGCAGGGCGCCGTGGAGCAGCTGGCGCAGCAGTACGGTCTGTTCTACTTCTACCGGGGCAGTGACCCGATTGACGTGCAGATGGCGGGCGTGGTGGCGGACTTTGCGAAAACCAACGGCCTTTCGCTTATCCCGGTATCGGTTGATGGCCAGGTGGCAGCCACACTGCCGCAGAGCCGTCCGGATACGGGCCAGTCCCGGTCAATGAATATTACGCACTTTCCGGCGCTCTACCTGGTTGATCCACGAAGCAAGAATTACCGCGCGCTGTCATACGGCTTCATGACGCAGGATGACCTGTCGAAGCGATTCCTGAACGTGGCCACCGGCTTTAAACCCAATTCCTGAGAGTCTTTTATGACAAAGATGCTTTTACCCCTCATCCGTGATGCAGGGCGTTTCGCCATGTTCACGCTTGTCTTCGGTCCGGCGCTGTTGCTGTACGGTATTGTGATAGCCATCTCGCTGGAGGGCTCGCTGGCAGGGCAGTTTGTGAAAGAGGCGCAAACGCTAACCGAAGGCGCGCCCGCCGGAAAGGTGATGCAGTGCGTTACGCATCATGAAGCGGCACCACAACCCCGGCTACCTGAGCCCGGCGAGGACGCAAGTCCCCCTCCTTATGAGTTCCCGCCGGTACAGTTTTGCCATCGTGAACCGGTTGACAGCGAGCTGTGGATAAAGCCGATGAATGCAACGCTCCTCAACCTCTGGCTGACGGGCGCGCTGTTCGGCGCGGCTGTGGCTTTTCTGGCTCATCTTTATATTCATCGTTCCACCACCTCACGGCAGATGCCGGGGGTATGGCAAAAGGAGACACACGAATGAAACCCGCTATTCTCGCAGGACTGATTTTCTGGGGCACGATGGCGCGCGTACTGAGCGAGCTGATGACGTGGTCCGTGGAGCATACGCAGCAGGGGCTCTTATGGCTGTGCAATGGTATGTGGGCCGGGGCGGCGGGCATGGTGGTGTATGCCGTCTGGCGCTGGTTCCGTTACGAAAGAGGACAGGCGCATAAGGAAGCCGATCATGAACATTAAAACCGGGCTCACTGCGCTCCTGTTAACCCTGCCTTTGCTGGCGAACGCCGGTGCGCGTGAGGAGTTAATGGCGCTTGAAGCGACAAAAACGGCTTCATCCGCTGACGCTGCTGCGATCAATGCCTCCACCATTCCGGTACCCGCGCCAGCCAGCCTGATGGCACTGCCGGACGGACGTCGGGCTAACATGAAAGATTATGCCGTGGTGCTCTTTATGCAGGCGCACTGCCAGTACAGCGCTAAGTTTGACCCGCTGCTGAAGGGCTGGGCCGATGAGCATGATATCAGGGTGTATCCGTACACCCTTGACGGCGGCGGGGACGTCTCTTACCCGACCCCGATGATCCCACGTAAGACGGACCTTAAATCTCCCATCGCAGACGAGATTGTCACCTTCTTCGGAAACGGGTTACCAATAGCGACACCGACGGCCTTTATGGTCAACGTCAACACCCTGAAAGCTTATCCACTCACCCAGGGCGTGATGGACATCCCGGCACTTGAGAGCCGTATGGCCAGCCTGATTCAGGCTGACATGGATAACGTCGATCCAAAAATGCTGCCGCCAATGCCGGCAAGCGCGCAGGTCACCCCTCAGTAATACAAACGGACTACAAAATGACGACAAATACGTATGCGTTATCGCGTACCGAGCGCGTGTGGCTGTTATTCAGCGTGACGCTGCTTGTGTCCGCAGCGTTCTATGGGGTGCTGGCCCACCGGGTGGTCAGCGTCATGGATCGCCCTGAACTGACAACCTGTCTGCAGGACTTACCGGTGCTTCTGCTCATCTCGCTGAGCATCGGATTCTTTTTCACTGTTACCGGGCTGTATGTCTGCCGGCAGACCCTGGCCAGGAAACCCCGGGAGGAGATTGCATGATTAAGGCGCTTATTACGGCAGGGGTTGTGTTCTTCTCAGGCCTGGCAGCACAGCCTGCTCAGGCGGACGTCAACGGCGATCTGAACGGCTTCTTCAATAATCTGGGCTACAGCGGCAACGTCACTCAGGCGCAGGCCTGGCAGGGACAGGCGGCCGGGTACTTCTCGGGCGGCTCCGTCTACCTCCGTAACCCCGTCAAAAACGTCCAGCTGATCTCGATGCAGCTGCCTTCCCTGAACGCCGGCTGCGGCGGTATCGACGCCTATCTCGGGTCGTTCAGTATGATCAGCGGTGAGGAAATTCAGCGATTCGTGAAGCAAATCATGAGCAACGCCGCCGGCTATGCATTCGACCTGGCCCTGCAGACAATGGTGCCGGAGCTGAAGCAGGCTAAAGACTTCCTTCAGAAGCTGGCGAACGACGTGAACTCAATGAACATGAGTTCGTGCCAGGCCGCGCAGGGCATCATCGGCGGGCTGTGGCCCGTGACGCAGGTTTCACAGCAGAAAATCTGCCAGGACATTGCCGGCGAAACCAACATGTTTTCCGACTGGGCGGCTTCCCGTCAGGGCTGCACCGTCGGAGGGCAGAGCGACAAAGTCACAGCTAAAGCCGGGGATGATGAGAAGGATCAGGTACTAAAGAACAAAAACCTTATCTGGGACACGCTCAGTAAGAATGGTCTTCTCGGCAACGACCGCGCGCTGAAGGAGCTGGTTATGAGCACCGTTGGCTCCATCATTTTCAACAAGAATGGCGATGTGACGATTCTGACGCCGCTGGTTGATAACCGCGACCTGATTAAAGTCCTGATGCGTGGGGGAACGGCAAAAGTCTACGGATGTGACGAATCCGATCTCTGTCTGGGACCGGTCGTCACCAACCTGACGATTTCCGAGTCCAATGCGCTGGTCACGCTGGTGAAAAACCTGATGCTCTCAATGCAGAACAAGCTGGTCGACGATACTGCGCTGACCGATCAGGAAAAAGGCTTTGTGAACACCACCTCTGTGCCGGTACTGAAGTACCTGACAAACGCCCAGAGTATGGGGATGAGCGCCACATACCTGCTGCAGGTGTCTGACTTCATTGCCCAGGACCTGATGATTCAGTACCTCCAGGAGCTGGTTAAACAGGCAAGCCTGTCGCTGGCCGGCAAGAACTTCCCTGAAGAGGCTGCCGCCAAACTACGCGACAACATCATTCATGCGCAGGGACTTCTCGCTGACATGAAGCTGCAGTCTGCAGCTGACCAGAACGCCCTGGACGGCATCGACCGCAACATGCAGTACCTGCAGCAGCAGGTATCCACCATTGTTTCAGGCTCCTATCAAAGCAACTATCACTGGGGTGATCGCTGATGCTTGAGATATACACCATTTATGGCGGGGGAATGTGGAAAACGGCGCTGGACGCCGTTGTCACCCTTGTCGGTCAGAATACTTTCCACACCTTAATGCGTATTGCCGGCACCTTTGGGGTGCTGGCCGTACTGCTCACGTTCATCAAACAACGTAACCCGATGGTTTTCGTCCAGTGGCTGGCGGTCTTCATGATCCTGACAACCATCCTGCTGGTTCCAAAACGCTCAGTTCAGGTCATTGACCTGTCTGATCCCGGTGCAGTCTGGGTAACCGATAACGTACCGGTTGGCCTGGCGGCTATCGCGTCGCTGACGACCAGTATCGGGTACAAGATGTCATCGACGTATGACATGCTGATGGCCAGACCCGACTCGGTAACCTACAGCAAAACCGGGATGCTGTTTGGCTCGCAGATTGTGGCGGAGACGAGTGACTTTGCCACGCAAAACCCGGAGCTGGCGCAGATGCTGCCGGATTACGTGGAAAACTGTGTGATAGGCGATATTCTCCTTAACGGTAAATACACCATCAATCAGCTGCTCAATTCCACTGACCCGCTGACGCTGATAACCAGTAACCCAAGCCCACTGCGGGGCATTTTTAAGATGACCTCCACCTCGCGCCAGTTCCTGACCTGCCAGCAGGCCGCAACGGAGATCCAGAAGCTGGCCAATACTGACGTTAACCCTGGCAGCGCGACGTTCACGTGGCTGACGAGAAAGGTCTTCGGCAACAAGCTGAATGGCGCGTCGCTTCTGGCCAACTCAATGGGTGAAAGTTATGGATTCTTCTATGCCGGTGGCATGACGGCTGCGCAGATCATGAAGAACAACATCACGAACAGTGCAGTACGGCAGGGGATTAAAGGTTTTGCTGCTCGCTCATCCGACACGGCTAACCTGCTTAATCTGGCCACAGAGAACGCGGCAACCAAACAGCGTCTCGCCTGGGCTGCTGGTAACGAGCTGGCGACCCGCACGCTACCGTTCGCGCAGTCTCTTCTGATGCTTATCCTGGTGTGCCTCTTCCCGCTGATGATCGCGCTGGCCGCGTCAAACCACACGCTTTTTGGCCTGAACACACTGAAAATATACGTTTCCGGTTTTATCTACTTCCAGATGTGGCCGGTTATGTTCGCCATTCTTAACTATGCCGCCAACTACTGGCTGCAGAGTCAGTCCGGGGGCACGCCCCTGGTGCTGGCTAACAAGGATGTGGTTGCACTGCAGCATTCTGACGTGGCGAATCTTGCCGGGTATCTGTCCCTTTCCATTCCGGTGCTGTCGTTCTATCTGACCAAAGGTGCGGCGGCGATGGGCTCTCAGGTGGCAGGGAGTGTACTCAGCTCGGGTGCCTTCACGTCAGCAGGTGTGGCAGCAACCACAGCGGACGGAAACTGGTCGTTTAACAACATGTCGATGGACAATGTCAGCCAGAACAAGATGGACACCAACCTGATGCAGCGTCAGGGTCAGCAGACGTGGCAGGCGGATAACGGCTCCACGCAGACTCAGACAGCCGGCGGCCATACGGTTATCGACGGCTCGGGTGCAATGTCGAATCTGCCGGTGAACATGAAGCTCAGCCAGCTGGCCAGCAGTGGTTTCCAGGAGTCTGCTCGTCAGTCTCAGGTTCAGGCGCAGACTGCTCTCGATGGCTACAACCACAGCGTTACCAGCGGCTGGTCACAGCTCTCTCAGCTTTCTAACCAGACCGGTACCAGCGACAGCCTGATCAAAGGTAGTGAAAACAGCCAGGCCACTAATGCGACACGCGGAGCTGGCATGATGTTGTCTGCCGCTGAAAGTTATGCGAAAGCAAACAACATCTCGACACAGGAAGCCTATAACAAACTGATGGATATCAGTAATCAGGGATCAGTATCTGCAGGTGTTAAAGGTACTGCGGGGGCAGGCGTCAATTTAGGTGTTGTTAAATTTGGTGCTGAAGGAAGTGTTTCTGGCGATTTGCGGCATTCGACAGGCAGCTCAAGAGGCGTTCAGGACTCGGGCTCCCAAACACAAGATTCACGACATGATCAAAACAGCCAGGCCGTTAATGACTTCCGCCAGGGTATGGATATGGTTAAAAGCAGCCGTATCACCGACGGCGCAAATCATTCCGAAAATGCTGCAAGCAGTAATGTTCAGCAGCTGGCAGCAACGCTTAATGATGCTGAAAGCCAGTACCATCAGTACACCACCAGTTCGACGCAGAGTAATGAATTCAGCCGTATGGCAACCGTTGCGCAGAATCAGAGCGCAAGCCTCGATACGAACTATACGCAGGAGTTTGTGGACTGGGCGGCTAATAAATACGGTGATAAGGCTCAGTCCATGCTGACAAGTGCGCCGTCGGCGCGAGAAGCAGCGATGGAATTCGTAAATGAACGTCTCAAACCTGAAATCATGGGGGATTATCAGCAGGGCCGTTCAGATCTTACCAGCGGCCAGGAGCATGCAGCATTCAGTGGGGAGCATATCGTACAACCAGCGCGAGGCAGTCAACAGGTATCAGGTTCATATGGCCATGATGCTGGAGTCAGTTACAGCCCTCAGGATGGCGGTGCTCATAGCTCGGGAGCTATTGGCAATGCCCAGACTAACGGAACGACTCAGGGCGCTGAATATGAAAGCCTGCAGGGTGGAAATTATTCTGCCAGAACAGATGGTTCTGTTTCTCCGGGTATTGGGCAGTCAACTGTTCATCAAGGGCAAGCAGGCGGACAGAGAAGCAACCCGGGTAATATCATCTCGTCGGCAGGGATGGTTGATGCCGGTGGACGCACCACTGCAGATGAAAGGACCGGCCACACTGCAGAATCGCATCCTGAGTTCCAACATTCAGGAGCCGTCAGGGAGAAAGGAACCACGCATGTACAGGGGAGTGAAGTTACTCATAGCCGTTCAGGCATTAATTCTGGCGGAGAAAAAGTACGTGGTGATGCCATGCAGGAGTCATACAAAGAAAATCAGGCTAAGCTGCATGAACATTCCTCGCAGGGTTTTGGTCCCCAGAATGAGTTACAGCGCCGAGTGGCGGAACAAAGATCTGAAAATGAGAATAAAATCAACGAATCTGCTGGAGAAATTGATAAAAAAGAATCCACTGTTCAGGCATCCAGTGATATCCTGAAAGGAGAGAGTTTAAACGCAACCGGTAATTTCAAAATTCAACGAAAAGAAGCCGAGATTGACCAGCAAACGCCAGTTATAGACAGTGCAGAAAAAAGGAAGTTAGAAGAGCAGTTGCTGGAATTGAGGAAAAGGGCCGGCTAGGAGGATAAATGCTAAAGGCTAATCTATGCAGAATTTCGTACATTCCTGTATTTAGTATATATGCTGCTATTCCACTCATTCATGATGTAATGCCTAACCATAACGGGTATTACAGCGAGGATTGGATCGCATTGGCAGGGATGTACGCGTTAGGCGCATTGATATCCTTACCATTGTTCTATCTTCTTAAAAAAGCGGATAAGAGCGGCAGCGGTGTTTCAATCGCCTCGTTCTTTCCACGCTTGCTTGGGTCAATTTTAGCGCAAGTAATATGCCTCTATTTCTTCTGGGAAAATTCAATATATCTATATCTGTCGATGTCCACAGTTATGGTTCTTTCCGCCGTGTTATTTGGGGTTGGAAGGAAGGGGTTAAACCTCTTAAAGGATAAAGATACAGGTAACGTCTATGAAATACTCGGAAGTAAAGCGTATAGACTCTCAGACGAAAAGGCCGCTAGATATCAAACAAGTTTGTCTGGCAAGGGAATAGCATTGGCTGAGTTTTCATCGAGTCAATATTCAGGGCTAGACACAAATTCAACTGTTTTACCTATCAATTTCGGTGCGAGTCATACTGATATCAGTCAAGGGATTGCTATAAATCCTTCGTCAGGAATGCCAATGGTTGGTGGCATCTCTGGCCTGGATATACACGGAAACAGTTGGGGAACAAACTTCAACGAACCTTCAAATACGTATGACCCTAACCGGGGATACTGAGAGTAAGGGGGCAATGGCCCCCTTAATTTTTGTAGTAATCTAAGTCAATCATCTATTTAACCTAAATTCCCTTTCAAATCAGCCGATAACGTCTCCGTTAGCTATATCTCGCTAACGGGGACGTTTTTCTATGCACAGGATGAATTCATGAAATTAAAACAATTAGCCGTTGTAGGTCTGATCGCTTCAACTCTCGCTCTGTCTGGTTGTGGTGCCATGTCCACAGCGGTGAAGAAACGTAATCTCGATGTCAAAACTCAGATGAGTGAAACCATCTGGCTGGAGCCTTCATCAGAGAAGACAGTTTATTTGCAGATCCGCAATACATCTGACAAGGACATGTCAGGCCTGCAGGCACAAATTACAAATGAACTGGCCGCGAAAGGCTACCGCGTCTCCAGCTCTCCGGACACAGCCTACTACTGGATTCAGGCAAACGTGCTGAAAGCCGAAAAAATGGATCTGCGTGATGCGCAGGGCTTCCTGAAAACCGGCTATGAAGGTGGTGCAATGGGCGCTGCTCTGGGGGCTGGTATCACAGCCTACAACTCCAGCTCTGCCGGTGCGACACTGGGTGTAGGGCTGGCCACCGGGCTGATTGGTATGGCTGCAGATGCAATGGTTGAAGACGTCAACTACACGATGGTGACCGATCTGCAAATCTCCGAGCGCAGCAAAGCGGCCGTCACGACCGACAATATTGCCGCCCTGAAGCAGGGAACGTCCGGCATTAAGCTTCAGACCAGCACGGAGCAGGGCAACCGTGCTAAATATCAGACCCGCGTGGTATCCAACGCCAATAAGGTGAACCTCAAGTTTGAAGAGGCGAAACCTGTTCTCGAAGCACAGCTGGCCAAATCCATCGCTGGCATCATGTAATGTCCTGCGGCTGCGGCGATCGTCGCAGCCGTTCTCCTTCCCCCGCTGATTTTTAACTGTGCTCATTTCGGGCAGGGTGCGTCAGTGCTTTCTGTCAGTTACCAGTAATTACGCTTCCTCGCATGACTGCGCCATGCGCAGTCCTGCCTGCGGCGAGCGTTGCGTCCTTAATTTCAAAGGAGTTCGTCCATCATGATGCATCAGATAAATGAACGTGCAGATTACTCAGCTGAATTCTGGTCGCTTATCCATCTGGAAAGTGAGCTGATGGTAGCGAGGGCTTATCTGAATGTCTTTGGTTCACTTCCTGAGAGGCACGGAATGACCATTGTTGCTTTCTGGGCTGGCTATGAATTTACCCTTTATGATCTGGAGCCCCGGGAGTGGCATTCACCGGTTTATAAGGATGTGGCTTGGTCAGTCCGTTCTGTGGCTGCATACATTAATAAACAGGACTGGGAGGTCGGATGTCAGCAGGCCAGGTATGAACTGAGTCAGATGGAATAACCTGACGATTGCCCCCCACGCGGTACCACATTTTTTCATCAACCTTTTCAAAGCTTCTTCTCTGATAACGAACATCACCACGCAGGTGATGCGATAACGGCTGGACAACACTCTATGAGCTTCGCAGGAAAAAACCTCACCCAGGGCGGGCAGATGACCGCCTACCGCTGGCGCATGTTCATTCAGGTGAACAACTGGATAGGATTCTGGATCTTCATCCTGTTCGCCGTGCTGACTACCGCCATTTTTCTCTGGCGAATTCCACAGGAAGCCCTTGATAACGGCTCCCTGTGGTGGTTCGCCAGCATCAACAGCAGTTTTATCGATCTGATGCCGGCAACGGGGACGCCAAAAATTTACAACGTCCACTACTGGTATGCGCCAACGGCGACGATGATGGTGCTCAAAATGACCCTGCCGCAAATCTATGCGGACCCGTACATGCAGGCTATGGGTGACCAGTGCCTGACTGAGCTGCAGTGGGCGGCCGGTGCCAGCGGGCTGTTCAGTATGGTGGTGTTTATCGCCGTGACATGGTTTATCGCCAGTATCGGTCGTAAGGAAAGTGAAGACGAATACATTTCCGGGATGCAGCTGACTGACAAGCCTGCTGAAGTTAATAAGCTGCTGCGTAAAAACGGTGAGTTCTCTGACCTGCGCGTGGGTGATCTGCATATGGTCAGGATGGCGGAGGTACTCAATTTCCTGATGCATGGCACTATCGGGGTGGGGAAGTCGACGCTAATACGCTGGTTACTCGACTACATCCGCAAACGTGGTGACCGGGCCATCATCTACGACTCCGGCTGTACCTTCACAGAAACCCACTATAACCCTGACACTGATTTTATTCTCTGCGCCCATGACGAACGCTGTGCCAACTGGCAGATGTGGGGCGAGTGTGTCGACGCCGTTGATTATGACAACCTGGCCGCCAGCCTTATTCCGGTGGAAGGCGACTCAGATCCGTTCTGGGTATCCAGCTCGCGAACCATCTATGCCGACCTGGCCATTCGTATGTCTACGGACCCGGAACGCAGTATTGAGAAGTTCCTCAAAACCCTGCTGTCCCTCAGCATGAAAAATCTGCGCGACTATCTGGCCAACACGCCCTCAGCCAACCTGGTTGAGGAGAAGATCGAGAAAACGGCCATTTCCATTCGCTCAGTGGTAACCAACTACGCCAAAGCCCTTCGCTACCTGCAGGGGCTGGATGACGGAACAAAGCCACCGTTCACCATCAGAGAGTGGATGACGCAGGAACGCTATGACAGCAGCTGGCTGTTTATTTCAACCCAGGCTCGTCACCGCAAGAGTGTACGTCCGCTGATCTCACTGTGGGTATCTCTGGCCACGCTGATGCTGCAGAGCATGGGGGAGAACAGCGACCGCCGCGTATGGTTCATTATCGATGAAGCCCCCAGCCTGCAGCGCATCCCCGAGCTTGCCGAGACACTTGCAGAGGCGCGTAAGTTCGGCGGCTGTTTCGTGCTGGGGATGCAAAACATGGCCCAGCTGGTTCACGTCTACGGCCGCGAGCTGGCTAAAAGCATTTTCGACCTGATGAATACCCGTATGTACGGTCGTTCGCCGAGTGCCGAGATGGCCAAAGTGGTGGAAGAGGAGCTGGGCAACCAGCGTAAGCGCAAAATCCGCGAGCAGAACAGCTACGGTCTGGACCAGGTGCGTGACGGTGTGTCCCTCGGTAAGGACGAGGTCAATAACCCCATTGTCGACTACGAGCAGATCATGCGTCTGCCAAACCTCAACTTCTACGTGCGCCTCCCGGGTGAGTATCCGGTCGTCCGTCTGAAGCTGAAATATCGCGCCCCGAAGAAGCGGCAGGCAGGCCTGATCGAGCGCAACATCCGTGATGCGCTCAGTCCGGAGCTTGAGAGGGTTATTCAGGAGAACGAGCGCGCAGCGGCTGCTGCAGGTCTGACATTCCCGACCGGAGACGAAGTGCTGGAAAAGGGGAGCGAGACATCATCTGCAGCTGACGGTCCTGCACCGGTTTCATCAGCAGGGGCATCCGGCTCACCGGCGGCATCGCCCGTCGAAAAAGTGGCGCGTACTCCTGCGGAAGAACCTAAACCTTCGCGCAGCGCTGCACCTGAACGGCAGTCGGTACCAGCCAGGGAGCCCGTGACATCCCGAACAGCGCCAGTGGTCCCGGAAGTCGTAACTGAAAAACACAGCACGGTGACAGACCCTGTCACCGATGATGAAAAAGACAACGTTGTTTCTCTTCGTATTGTCGGGCTGGCTAAACGTACCGCTGAAGCACCGGGCAAAGCACCGGTCGTAGCCGATGTATCTGGCAGCAAATCTCCTGCTGGCTCCGTACAACCGATGCCGGATGCTCTCAAAGCCCTGCGAAATCGTCAGCACATATCTGAACCGCCCGTCGCATCCCCCCTGAGCATGCTGCACAGGGCGCGTCAGCGTCCTGCCACTTCAGAAGGCGATCAGCAGACCGAAGAAAGCGGTGGCGAATCAATGAACCTGGATATGAAGGTGACGGCACTACCTGACGGCGGCCTGAGTCTGACGACGGCTGGGAAGTCAGTGACACCGCAGACCCCGGATGAAGCACACCGGACGAGCCGGCAGCTGGCGCAGGAAGAAGAGAACATTTTAATTCACCGTCACGCGGACGATCCGGGTTACGACGAAAACGACCATCACTATTACGACAGAGAGCATGACCTATGATGTCAGTCGCCCCAGTAGCGTCAGCCGGCGAGGCTGCAGGCTACTACAGCAATTCCGATAACTACTATTTTCTGGGCAGCCTGCAGAGCCTCTGGATGGGAGAGGGTGCAAAAGAGCTGGGTCTGGAGGGCAACGTCCGTGGCGATGATCTGACGGCCGTGCTCGAGGGCCGTCTGCCGGACGGCTCACGGCTGGGTAAAGAGGTTAACGGACAGCACGTCCACCGTCCGGGCCATGACCTGACCTTTTCCGCTCCCAAGAGCGTGTCCATTCTGGCTCTCATCGGCAACGATAAAGAAATGGTGGAAGCACATAACCATGCCGTCCGCGTGGCAGCCGGCTATGTGGAGAAGCTCATCTCGGCCCGCGACACGAAAGACGGCGTTACGTCCATCGTACACACCGGCAAGATGGTGGCAGCCGCCTATACGCATGATACCTCGCGCAATCTCGACCCGCAGCTGCACACCCATCTCCTGATTGCCAACATGACGGAGTATGCGGGCAAATGGAAAGCCCTGGCCACGGACTATATCCATAACGCCGGCTTTATCGAAACCGTCATGAAGCACCAGGTCACCCTCGGGAAAATTTATCGCAGCGCGCTGCGTGAGCGGGTTGAAGCGCTCGGCCATGAAGTGGAAGAAGTAGGCAAGCATGGCATGTGGGAGATCAAGGGCGTTCCGGAAGAAGTCAGGGACGAATATTCCTCACGGGGCCGGGAAATTCAGGGGGCCGTGGGGGCTGAAGCCACGCTGCGCAGCCGGGATGTGGCGGCCAAAGACACCCGCAGAGCGAAAGTTGACCCTTCTCGGATGCGCCTGATGGAACGCTGGGTGGGACAAATGAAGGAGAAGGGATTTGACCTGAAGGCGTATCAGGAAAGCGTGGTGCCGCGTGATGCAGGTGTTCGTGAGACCGCGACTCAGCCGGAGCGAGATCACCAGGCTAAGCCGGTTCCTGCCGGGCCTGAACAGGCTTCTCTGCAGACGTCGTCCACGGCAGAAAAGAGCGTCGACACACCTGCTCAACCCGCAGAACGGGAGAGCCAGTCCCGTCAGCCAGTACCACAACAGACTGACACGCTGAGTCAGCCGGCACAGACCGGTCCCGAAAAGACGCCAGCGGCCAGGAGCTTTCCTGCAGCGCAGCTGGACACTGAAATACCCCGCCCGGAACTGACTGAGGCTGTCCGGCTGGCCATCTCGCAGCTCAGCGACAGTAAAACGCGCTTCACCTTTGGCGAGCTGATGATGACCACTGCTGAGCTGAGCGAACAGCTGCCGGAGATTCAGGATATTCGTGTGGCCATCGATGCGGCGCTGAAGGACGGCATGATTGTGCCACTGGACAGTGAGAAAGGAGTCTTCACCTCCCGTATTCACCTGCTCGATGAACTCTCGATCCAGGCGCTGAGTCAGGAGCATCTCAAATCCACAAAAGTCGTCAGTTTCACCCGCCCGGCGCAGTACGCGCCGGCTGCGCTGGAAGTGGTAGAGAAAGACGCCCTGGTTCTGATGAATGCCCCGTCAGGCGTGGCGGGCATCCGTGACCTGACCGCGCAGCTGGCCGGTATTGCCGGCGCGAACGGTCGTGACGTGCAGGTGCTGGCCAGCTCTGCCGAGCGCGCCATTTCACTGGCGAAATCCGACGATTTGCGGGAACGGATCATCAGCCGTCAGCATGTTCTGAGCGGTGATTTTCACCTGAAACCCCAGAGCACGCTGATTATCGAAGGAGCAGAGCGTCTGGGATTAAAGGAGACACTGGTTCTGCTGGGCGAAGCGCGCGCGCAGGACGCACAGCTGGTCTTTCTCGACAGTGCCGGGCGGCAGGCGAACGGTAATGCCATGTCCGTACTGGAGTCCGCGGGGGTTGTCCGCTCCCGCCGCACTGAGCCGACACCCGGGCTTGAGGCCGAAGTGGTCAGTATTCCGAACAAACGCGACCGTTACGAGGCGCTGGCCAACCGGTTTGCAGAGCTGAGCGGAGGAACTGAAAACGTCACCGCCGTCGTGATCGGCCGGCGTGAACAGGCACAGCTGACGGGCCTGGTACGTGAGGCGCTGCAGAACGCAGGGCAGCTGGGCCGCGACGGCGTGGAGATAGAGGCCCGGCAGCCGGTCTGGCTCGACAGCAAAACGCGCCGCATGCCCGGTTCATACCGTCCCGGCATGGTGCTTGAAGATCGCACGGACGCAAAAGAGCGTAAGTCCTATGTGATTGATCGGGTGCATGAGGATACGCGAGTCCTCTCGCTCATCGACGGGGACGGCGTGCTGACCCGGATGAAAATCGGTGATATCAGCGCTGACTGGCGTCTTTTCAGCCGTGAAACCCTCAGCGTGGCCACCGGCGAAAAACTGCTGTCCGTGGCGGGCGACCGCGAGCACAGCCTGAAGGCCAAAGATCGTCTTGAGGTGACCGGGATAAGTGAAAAGGGGATCGAGGTTAAACGGGGGGAAGACACCCTGACGCTGCCAAAAGACCAGCCGCTCTATCTGTCACATGCTTACGTGACCGCGCCGGGCGGACGGGATAACGACACCGGCGTGGTGCTGGCCGCGCTGAACAGCCGCGACATATCGACCCAGACCATGAACTCGCTGGCACAGAGTGGCCACCGTGCGGAAGTGTTCACCGCCGAGGTGCAGGACCGGGCTGAAGCCCGGTTGCAGCGCATGAAGACAAATGCCTCTCCCGTGCAGCTGGTCAAAAACCTGAGCGGACACCAGGACGTCAGTCAGGCGGTGGATTCACTGCATGACAGCGTCCGGACGGATGCGGGACTTGCCGTCTGGCGTGCCATTAACGACCAGCGCACCGTGGTTATCAGCGAGCTGAAGCTCGCGACGGAAGCGCAGAAATATCATCCCGACCTTGAGGCCATCGGGAATGAAATTGGCGCGATGATCAAAAACGGCGAGCTGTTATCCGTATCTGCAGGGGGGGAGCCGGTACTGGTTTCCCGGTCCACCTGGGAGATGGAGAAAGCCATTCTGCGCGTGGTGGAGGAAGGAAAGGGCACGCAGCAACCGTTGCTGGAACAGGTACCGGAGGCCGTGCTGAACGGCCTGACGGATGGCCAGAAAAAGGCGACCACCCTGGTGCTGGGTACCACGGACCAGTTTATCGGGATTCAGGGCTATGCCGGCGTGGGGAAAACCACGCAGCTGAAGGCGGTGATATCTGCACTGGAGACCTTACCGGCGGACGTTCGCCCGGTGATGACGGGGCTTGCTCCTACGCACCAGGCAGTGAAAGAGATGAGCGACGTCGGTGTACGGGCGCAGACAATCAAATCCTTTGTCGTTGAGCATGACCAGGCGACGGCCGCAGGCGGGAAGCCTGACTATAAAGGCCAGGTGTTTCTTATCGATGAGTCCTCAATGGCAGGCAACCAGGATACGGCGGCACTGTTCCAGGCCATTGCCAGCGGCGGTGGACGTGCAGTCTCGATGGGGGATATCGACCAGTTTGAAGCGGTCGACGTGGGCGCGCCGTTTAAGCTGATGCAGGAGCGAAGCCCGATGGATGTGGCCATCATGAAGCAAATCGTCCGTCAGAAAGACCTGCAGCTGCGCGGTGCCGTTCACGACATCATTGATAACCGGATCGATGCGGCCCTGCAGCGCATTGAAACCCAGACGGCTGACCGCGTTGCGCGTAGCGCTTCAGCCGCGCTCCCGGAGAGTGCCATTCAGGAAACGGAGGCGCCCGTTAACGATATCGTGGAGGACTGGACGGACCGGACGCCGGAGGCCCGGTCCCGCACGCTCATCATTGCGCAGCTGAACGCCGACCGTAAGGCGATAAATGCCGGCATTCATGCCGTGCTTGCTGCGCGGGGGGAACTTGGAGAGAAGGCCATTAAGGTGCCCGTGCTTGATAAAATCACCCATACCCGCCATGAGTTCAACAAAACAGAGGCCTGGGAAGCCGGGATGGTGGTTAAACGCGGCGATCGCTACCAGGATGTGCTGGCCGTTGACCGTAACGGCAGCACGGTGACGGTACGTGATGAGGAGGGGAAGATTGGTCTGGTTTCACCGAAGGAGCTGATCACCGGTGACGTGCAGCTGTTTCGCCGCAGCGAGATGGAAGTCCGTTCCGGCGATCTGCTTAAGTTCACGGCGACCGATCGTGAACAGGGGCAGATGGCCAACCAGCGCTATACGGTGGAGTCGGTCAGCGAGGAGGGGAATATCCGTCTGAAGGGGGAGAACGGTCGCGTCACCATCAATCCGGAGAAGGTCCGGGCGCAGCAGCATCTCGACTACGGATGGGCCGTTACCGGCTACGGTGCACAGGGGGCAAGTAGCGATTACGTCATTGCGCTTGAGGGCACGAAAGACGGGCGTAAGGCGCTGGCTTCCCGTCGGGCCTTCTACATCTCAACTTCCCGCGTCAAGGAGCACGTCCAGATTTACACCGACAATAAAGCGGACTGGGTTAAGGCGATAAAAACGCCGGAGCGTGATATCAAAACTGCGCACGATGCGCTGGCACCAGAAACGCAGCGTAAACAGGCGAAAGCCATCTGGGCAATGGGGCAGCCGGTGAAGAAAACGGCCATCGGTCGCGCCTGGGTGCGCCATCAGGGCATGCAGGATGCGTCACTGACGGCAAAAATCATCCCGGCCACCCGGCGTTTTCCTGAACCGGCGCTGGCGCTGCCGGTGTATGACAACAATGGCAGGAGTGCGGGCCTGGCCCTGGTTTCCCTGGTTGCCAGCCCGGAAGGACGGATGACGCAGGGTGAGACCCGGATGGTCATGACAGAACGTGCCCGTGGCGCTGTGCTGCAGCGGAGTCAGTCCGGAAACACGATTGTGGCCAGCGACCTGACGGCCGCACTCGATGCAGTACGAAATAATCCAAAGGACGGCGTGGTCTGGCAGACGGGAAATGAGTCACTCTCGACACATCTGTTAAAAGTCAGTGGCGGAATTATCAGGGCAGAGGAAGAGGGACTCGCTCAGCACGTTATCGGCAAAGAAAGCGAAATTGTACTTCCGGCAAAAACCGTGCTGCACGAAGCCCTGGCGGAAACTGCTGATCTTAAGGCAGCGCTGGCACAGGAAGAAGAAAGACGACAGCAAGATGAACCAGGTATCAGTAAGGCATTGATACAGGAGAATGCGCCCAAAGATGAGCAGGAAAAATACTCGATTCCGGTTGAGGATACGGTGCGCATCAGGCCTGAAATGATCGCTGACAATCAGAGCACAGAACCACATAAACCCGAACACTGGAAGGTGAAACAGATAGCGGACAGGGACAGTAGCATGGCGAAGGACGTGGGAAGAGTGGACGGTCGCGATAATGTAGCGGACAAATCCCTTTCTGACCGTGAGCAACATATGGCGTCACGTATGGGCAGACAGCTGGTCAACAGTGAGAGCGATATCGTCCGTCAGCCAGACAGTAGTGAGCGTGGAAGGATGCCGGAGCGCGAAGAACAGACACTCACCCGAACCATTCAGAAAGAACGTTAATCTCACTTTTAACCACGAGAATCAGACAATGAAAGCAAACAAATTAGCAGCATTTATAGTTACAACATACATTGGCTTTATTTCAACGGCACACGCTTCAGCCCCTCAGCCCTTATTCAGCCCGGAGCAGGAGGCACGTATCGGCGAAATCGCTGCCGACTATCTGGTTTCTCACCCGGAGATTCTGGTGACGGTCAGTCATAAACTGCAGGAACAGCAGGAGGCACGTAAGCAGAAGATGTTTGCACTCAGCGTAATGGAGAATCAGGCGAACCTTCTGCATGATCCGGACACACCGGCTTACGGGCCTGATAACGCAAAGGTCGCGGTGATTGAATTCTTTGATTACCAGTGCGTGTTCTGCAGCCGCTTCGCGCCGGAGCTGGAGAAGGTTATGAAAGCGCAGCCGGACGTCCGCTACCTCTTTAAGGAGTGGCCAATATTTGGTGGTCGCTGGGAAGCTTCACTGCAGGCAGCGCAGCAGGGGCTGACGGTCTGGCAAAAGAAAGGGCCGCAGGCCTATGTCACCTATCACAATGCCATCTACGCCACCGGCCATAATGAAGGCAAGCTGACGGCGGAGGATATTCACGGAGCAGCGTCAAAGGCGGGACTGACCACCCCAGCTCCTGGCGACCATACCGCATCCCTTGAGAAAAACAGTAACCTGGCTGAGGCGCTGGGACTCACCGGAACGCCGGGGATCATCGTCATGCCCGTTAGCGGAGCGACTCCTGACACCATCACGGTTTTCCCGGAAGCCGTTACCGCTGAAAGACTCCAGGCAGCAATCCGGAAAGCCTCACGCGCACAGTGACCCCGGTCCTGTAGGGGTCGTCTCAGAAAACGGAATCTATGGTCACTCCCGTTTTTGCAACACCGATTTTGACGATAAGTTGGCTTGCTTGAATCTATCCGGCGTCTGAATGGGATTTTATTCCCGCGCCTCGATGAGTTCCGCGCCT
>NZ_JBLKDA010000035.1:0-38800 GCF_047530215.1 Enterobacter sp. 01-M-03-SI-ECC | reverse complement strand
CAGCACCTGGCACGGCTGGGACGGAAGTCGCTGTCGTTCTCAAAATCGGTGGAGCTGCATGACAAAGTCATCGGGCATTATCTGAACATAAAACACTATCAATAAGTTGGAGTCATTACCGTGCATCTGGTTCCAGGATTTCTGCATCTCGTCGGTTAACGCCGCATTCTGGCCGTTAACCTGCGGCAGTTTCTGCCACGCTTTGTTATAGGCTTCGGCTTTTGCCAGCGAGTCGCCTGCGGTGCCAAGCAGTTTATTGATCGCCGCAAGGGAAGCCGGGTCGCGCTGGTTTTTCAGATAGCGGATCGCCACGCGGGTGACGGTGACGCGCGTTTTCACCAGCGTGTTCACGCTGTCGCTCAGGCTTTCCTGCTGGGCATTAAGCACCCCGGAGTTCTGGAAATTATGGCGATCGTTACTGACGGCAGAGTAGAACAACCCTCCCGTGACAACTTGCAGCAGACAGAATATGGTGAGGGCAAAGATAATACCGGTAATCACGTGCAGATTTTTCAGCATAGCGGTCGTCCGTAAGAGAAGATGCAGGGTTACTTCATTACTATCGTCGTAGAGAATGTAAACTTTAATTAACTCACGCTTAACTAAAGGCTCCCTGAGGGAACCTGTTGTAAATCCGGATCATTTTTATGAGGAAGGTCGACATGAGCAGCATTGATAAAAGCGGGACTTACGCGCTCGGCACGCGCACGGTGAAACGACTGGGCTACGGTGCGATGCAGCTCGCCGGGCCGGGCGTTTTTGGTCCACCGAAGGATAAGCAGGCCGCGCTGGACGTGCTGCGCGAAGCGGTGGCAGCCGGGGTGAACCACATTGATACCAGCGATTTTTATGGTCCTCATATCACTAACCAGCTGATCCGCGAGGCGCTTCATCCGTACCGGGACGATCTGACGCTCGTCACCAAGATCGGCGCCCGCCGCAACGACAAAGGGGCCTGGCTGCCGGCCTTTTCCGCGCAGGAGTTGACTCAGGCGGTGCATGACAACCTGCGTAACCTGCAGCTGGACGTGCTGGACGTGGTGAATCTGCGGATCATGTTTAGCGCCCACGGCCCTGCGGAAGGATCGATTGCGGAGCCGCTCTCCGTCCTTGCTGAGCTACAGCAACAGGGGCTGGTACGCCACATTGGCCTGAGCAACGTCACGGCCACTCAGGTCGCGGAGGCGCAGAAGATGGTGCCGGTGGTGTGCGTGCAGAACATGTACAACATTGTGAACCGGGGCGACGACGCGCTGGTGGATCTGCTGGCGCAGCAGGGGATTGCGTATGTGCCGTTCTTCCCATTAGGCGGCTTTACGCCGCTGCAGTCCACCGGCCTGCAGGCCGTCGCGGACTCCCTGGGCGCAACGGCGATGCAGGTTGCGCTGGCCTGGCTGCTGCAACGTTCACCCAATATCCTGCTGATCCCCGGCACCTCTTCCGTGGCGCATCTGCGGCAAAATCTCGCGGCGGGAGAACTGCAGCTGCCGCCTGACGCGCTGGAAACGCTGAATTCGCTGATGGATTAAATGTGATATGCGCAAAGCCTGAAGCGATTTCTGGCTTTGCGTGATTATTGTCCTATCTGGCTTTTCTGCCCGTGAAGCGCTAACGCTTCTGCCACAATCCCTTGCATTCACGAATTACAATCTACAAGTTATGATTTCTGATGTAGGAGCATGACGACAACCGCATTGACGAAGTAGGTTATTCCTCAACCAACATGAAACGCTAACGGCACACCACCGCAGTTTGATGACGACAGCCAGATATAGCCAGCCTTCATTCGTGCATAAGTACATCATGTCAGTGGACTACTTCTGGCCCGGAGTGCTGTCTTAATAATCCTTATTCGGCAGATTCGCCTACACTGACAGGTTAAGCTTCCGGTGACTGACCGGTCTGAACTTCCGTAAAGCTTTTACTAGTAATACCGTACGACGGAGACCTGCGTTTGAGGCGGGCATTTTCAGCGGCGAGTTCATTTCCGCGGTCAGAGGATGAGAACTGTTGCTGCTATCTACTACGCCAGTGATAAAGCCGCGGGTGGATATGACAACAAGACGGTTCAGGACTTGGTGTTGGGTGCAGTGGCTGACGGATAAAGGTTCAGCGCATATACCGCGCATGAAACGAGGAAATACGCCAGAGAACTGAACCCGGAGCCCTGCACAACAGCAGTGAGCAAAATAATGGCATCGTCGAACGGTTCGTGAAAACGTGGAATATCTCTCTTCAGAGAGTACCGGCGACGGCGGGCAGCGTTAACTTAACCTACAAAAGCTATCCGGAGATGGCGGGTCAATATCATATAGAAACTAATATTGTATTCCTTTATTCTATGTGGCTTTGGCGCAGTCTGATAGCTTGCGTCCAGTTCCACTACAAACACATTGATATTTACCTGATTCAAGGATTTTTTGTGAAGCTGATAATCCAGATCCCTTGTTACAACGAAGCTGAGACACTGGCGATCGCGCTCAAAGCACTGCCTCGACAGGTCGAGGGATTCAGTAAAGTTGAATATTTAATTATCGATGATGGCAGTCAGGATGATACCGTTCGCGTGGCAAAAGAGTGTGGCGTGGATTATGTCGTCAGCCATTCAGGCAATAAAGGGTTGGCTCGTGCCTTCATGACTGGATTGGATGCCTGTTTGTCAAAAGGCGCGGACGTCATTGTCAACACGGATGCTGATAATCAATATTGTGCTGATGATATCCCCACTCTTGTTGCTCCGATCCTGGAAGGGAGGGCAGAAATGGTCATTGGGGAACGACCTATCTCGACAATTGAACATTTTTCGCCCGTGAAGAAAATTTTGCAAAAACTTGGCAGTTGGGTTGTCCGTCTTGCAAGTAAAAGCAGTATACCGGATGCGCCAAGTGGCTTCCGCGCCATGAGTCGAGAAACCGCACAAAAATTAATCGTTTTTAACGACTATACTTATACGCTGGAAACGATTATTCAGGCAGGTCAAAAGAACATCTCATTAGCCTCTGTCCCGATTCGTGTTAATGAAGATCTTCGCCCATCGCGATTGGTAAGAAGTATCACGTCTTACATTAACAGAAGCATCATTACAATCATTCGTATTTTTGTTGTTTATCGGCCTTTTAGGTTTTTTGGCATTATTGGAACTATTTTGTTTTCCATTGGTTTCCTGTTGGGAATACGGTTTTTGATTAAATATTTCTCAGGCCTCGGTGGTGGTCATGTCCAGTCATTGATACTTTCCGCTGTACTGCTTATTATGGGATTCCAAACTATTTTAATTGCGTTTGTTGCTGATTTACTTTCAGCAAATAGAGTGCTGATTGAGGATCTACGCTTTACTGTGAAAAAATTGAGTTCAACAGAGAAAAATAAAAAAGATGACTGATAAAAAATTAACAGAATTCAAGGTCGCTGGTGGAAAACATGAAGAAGGTATTGTCTATGGTAATACTTTCGATAAATATAGCTCCAAAAATCCAATCGTTAAATGGATGATGAACGGTTTTGATAGCACATTGATGTCTTTTGTTAAAAAGGTCGCTCCTGTTACTATTCATGAAGTTGGGTGCGGCGAAGGATTTTGGGTAAATAAATGGAATCAGCAAGGTTACACTGCAAGAGGATGTGACTTTTCAGAGGAAGTCATTGCTATTGCGCAACATAATGCTTCTACTGCTGAAGCCAATAGTAGCGCATACTCTGTTAAAAGTATTTATGATCTTGACCCCAGCGTCGATGGTGCTGATTTGATCGTTTGTTGTGAGGTACTGGAGCATCTTGAAAATCCCCATGAAGGTATTCAAAAACTACAAGATATAACGCAAAACTATCTTATTCTCAGCGTGCCGCGTGAACCCATTTGGTGTGCTTTAAATATGCTACGTGGAAAATATCTTTCTCATCTAGGTAATACACCGGGACATCTTCAACATTGGTCTAAAAGAAGCTTTATAAAGTTTGTAAGCATGTATTTTGATATTGAAACTGTTGCATCTCCTTTCCCATGGACGATGCTGGTTTGTAAAAAAAAGGATAGGGCATGAAGTCCTATCTTAGCTACATTGGCAGTGTTTTAGTTCTGGTTGGGATTTATTTTGTCTATCACAGGTTTGTCGGTTATTTCAATGAAATTAACTCTGTAGATTTATTCTCATGGCCATTTTTAATAGCCTTAATTGGTTCTTCTATTATCTATGCAATAATAAATATATTTTTGGTTATGGCATGGAGGAATATTCTTGATGTATACTCTGTTAATATAAATATACAAAAAGCATTTAAAATTTACAGCTCATCTCAGTTGGTAAAGTATGTCCCTGGTAATATCTTGCATCTAGCGGGTAGACAAGTCATTTCAATGCGATTTGGGTTGCCAGCAAAACCCGTGATGAAATCGATAGTAGCTGAGTTGATTTGCCTTGTTATTGCCGGTGCATTATTTTCATTATGGTATTTGCCGTATCTTACCACAGAGGTAAGTATAAAAGATGTTATGGTGTTATTTTGTGTATTATTAAGTGTCGCTGTTTATTTTGTTATTAAGCTTAGTTACCAGAAATGGTTTTTGATTATTATCCAGCAATCATCTTTTTTGATTTTTTCAGGTTTTATTTTTTATATTATTATCATCCAAATTGACAATCATCAATTTGACTTAGGTGATATGGCGGTCGTGGTTTCAAGTTATATAGCTGCATGGTTGATTGGCATGATAACACCGGGTGCGCCAGCAGGCGTGGGGGTGCGTGAAGCTATTCTCTTATTCTTATTATCTATGTTTTCACCTGCAAACGTTTTGATTGCGATAGTATATTCACGAATCGTGACTGTTTTGGGCGATTTTATTTTTTATTTATTCTCTTACGTTGTTAAGGTGACGACTGATGAACTATGAGCCACTTAAACGATATTGGTCAATCTATGCTCTATTTGCTTTGTATATCTTTCTGGTTGTAGGTTATTTTCTGAGTTATTCAATGTGGCATTTTCCTGATGGCGTTGCGCACATGGGGTATATTTATGATGTCATAAAAGATAATTATCCAAATTATATTAGTGGTGAAACGACACTTAGCCCAAAACTGAACTACTTGAACCATCCTGCGATGTATTATCTTATCACCGGTGAGTTGATCAGACTACTTCATGGTGTATCTCATGCTGTTGTTTTGGCGCAGATGATAAATTTCTTCATATCTGCACTTACAGTCTACATCACATGGCGTTCACTGAAAACATTGGTTGCTTCTGAGTTGGCGGTTTTTTTTGGTGTGGCGATGTTACTGCTTACGCCAATGTTTGTCGAACTTAGCGTTGCGGTTAATAATGATCCATTGAACATATTAGGTTGCACTATCCTTTTCTATGGGATAGTTAATATTACAGTAGGGATCCCTAATTTTTCGAAAACCACTCTTTTAGTTTTTGTTGGTGGATTTATCGCTGTAATGACTAAAGGCACGGGGGGGCTTGCGGCTGTGTGCATGGTGGGGATGCATATTCTAGCAAACATATCTCTATGGCTTAAACACATGAAGCGTTTAACCGCTTATCAGTGGGGGATAATTGTATCGCTGGTCATCACTGCTTTAGCTTATTATGCTATACAGTATATTCATTATCATAGTCTTTTTCCTGCTCCTCAAGGCAACCCTGCTGATTGGTTTGTAATTAGTAATCCAGATAAGCCAAGAGAAGCATTGTTTGATTATTTTACGGCTTTTCTTAATTCTAATTTTGACTCATTTATTAAACCATATGGTCATACTTTATTTATTGACAGTACACTTCGGGTTTCGGTGATTACTATCACCCTATCTACCATTTTCATACTGTTACTCGTCGTGCTCATTTTTAATTATAACAATGATGGAGCCGTACGACTTTTCTTAATTCAGATGTTTTTATCGTTAATTGTATTTCTCGTTTTCTATTTCTTGGTTTTATATAAAATGCATATGCAAACAGGATATATGGGGGCTATGCAAGCACGATATTTTTATGGTTACTTACCATTATTCGCTTTAGGTATCGCCAATTTGTTAGATAAACTTAAAGCAAATAAAATACGCAATGTGATGATGTTGCTTATGTCAGCCTCTTTGATATTAAGCGCTTATCCTGCATGGGCTTCATCGATATTTAAAACATTGGGAATACAGGATGTAGGGCAATATACGGGTAACAAGACCTATGCGCCATTGGTTGATGGGCGTGTGTTTGAACAAACGTTCACTGCTGAAGGCACAAAGTTACAATCTATGAAATTGCTATTGGCAACCTATGCCCGAGTTAACACTGCTATAGTAAAAGTAAACATTCTGTCTATGGATGAAAAAACATTGTTTCAAACTTATATATCATCTAAAGACATACGGGATAATTCATGGCACAATATATCAACAAACTTGAAAGGATTAGTTAAAGGGCGAATGTATATTATCAGACTTACTTCTCCTGGGGCGAGTGGTGATAATGCAATCACCTGGATTGCTTCATCTGGGACTACGGAAGATCCGCATTTTGTTAACACAAAATTTGGACCACCTGTCATTGATGATGGATATCGCGGTGGAGAGGCGATTGTTGATAATATTCCTCATCCTAAAGAAAATTTTGCTTTTCAGCTTTATTTTTAGAGAAATGCTCTTACTCTAGCCAGTGTAAAGGGAGGGTAGATCTCAAGGCTCATTTTGGTTTTTTCTTGCTAACTGGTACGGCATATCCAGGTGCCAGTTTTTCTTCTCTCCTTTTTAGAGGTAGACCCAAGCCATCCCTATCAAAAAGGCGTCACAAGATTTGGTACTTTTGATTTAGATATCAGTAGATTCTTTGCCATTTGAGCACCCTCCATAGTGGAGCCCATTCAGGGGACGGAAGTGGTAGTTTAACTATGATGGATTAAGTGTTCACATTGAGTCAGAATATGCACAGATCTCTTATCCTTTTCTCGGTAATAATTTTTGATATCACTTAACAGTGAGCAGATCAGCAAATCGTGTTGTGTATCGAGGTGAGAGCATTTCTCGTTTCATTTGCCATTTTTGCTGAATACCCTGTCCCGCAAAGTAAAGTGTTCCACGGCCTTTTTTAGCATTCAGGTGATCTAATACATCCATTAACTTTTGGCTATTTTTTCTAGGTGTATTTTCGTCAAACAGACTAAGTTGTGCGACGCCATGGCTATAAAAATCTCCCAGCATCACTCCGGCTTTCTGGTATCGACATCCACTTTTCCATATTGCATCTAAACAGCACGTCGCAGCAGCGATGATATCTCTGCTGTCATGAGTTGGTGTGAGAAGTTTCATCGAGGCACTGTTACCGTAATAGGGCTCGTTAACCGCGAAGGGGGACGTTTTCACAAATGTCGAGATAAATCGACAATATTGATGTTCATGACGAAGTTTTTCTGCTGCCCGGGCGGCATAGCTACAGATGGCCTGGCGCATATCTTCATATTCCGTAATGCGATCGCCGAAAGAGCGAGAGCAGACGATTTCCTGCTTTACCGGTGCAAACTCTTCCAACTGAAGGCACGGTTCACCCCGTAACTCACGAACCGTTCTTTCCAGCACGACATTGAAGTGTTTCCTGATGAACTGGATATCGGTATCTGCCAGTTGCAACACCGTCTTGATCCCCATCATTTCAAGATTTTTCGTGATGCGTCGGCCCACCCCCCAAACATCATCCACGGGTAGAGCTCCCATCAATTTCCTCTGGCGCTCGACATTTGATAAGTCAACCACTCCCCCTGTCTGCTGTTGCCATCGTTTGGCCGCATGATTCGCCAGTTTAGCCAGCGTTTTTGTCGGTGCGATACCCACCCCCACGGTCAGATGCGTGCGCTGCAGAACAGTATTCCTGAGTTCATGACCAAATTCGCTCAGATCGCGGCAGTTACGCACGCCTGTAAGATCGCAAAAGATTTCATCAATTGAATATATTTCACTACGAGGGCACATCTCTTCAAGCGTTGTCATCACGCGGTTGGACATATCCGCATACAGTTCATAGTTGCTGCTGAAGCACACCACGCCATGCTCTCTGAAGAGAGCTTTCTGTTTAAAGTAGGGTTCACCCATTTTCACAAAGGGTTTTGCTTCAGCTGAACGTGAGATGACGCAACCGTCGTTATTCGACAAAACCACGACAGGTCGTCCCTTTAGGTCAGGTCGAAAAACGGTTTCGCAGGAAGCATAGAACGCGTTCACATCACACAGCGCAAACATGGTCAACTCACAGATTTCACGATATAGGTCACTACGCCGAAAATTTCCAGATTATCTTCGTGGCCGATCATAATAGGTTTGTACAAGGGGTTTTCAGGTTTGAGCATGACGAAAGGGTGCAATTGCAGACGCTTCACCGTGAATTCACCGTCGACAGCAGCAATCACGATGCTGCCATGTTCAGCCTTGCGGGAACTATCCACGACCAGCAGATCACCCTCGTCGATTCCGGCATCAGTCATTGAATCACCGCTGGATTTCACGAAATAGGTCGCGCTGGGGTGTGGAATCATTAGTTCATTCAGATCGAGACGCCGTTCAACGTAGTCCTGCGCAGGGCTGGGAAAGCCACAGTGCACAAGATCATTGAACATGGGGAGTGCCACGATCTGGCATAGTTCGGTTGGTGTGAAAAACTGCATGACGATCACCATTGATGTTTTACTGTATTTATATACAGTATTGTATATCGATGATGAAGATCAAGAGGTACTGTAGCGGGTCTGATGGTGCCAGTAGTGTTATTTCTTTTCGATCAACCAGGTTGCCGCAGCAGTCAGCACGTTGAGCCACGGCATTTTGTCCACACCTGCCAGGAAATGATAGCGATCGATGTCATTATTTTTACGGATCTCGGCAAAACGGGTAAGCGCCTCTTTTTCATCCGTGGCGCCGATCTCCTTAACTGTTTTTCAAACCTGTGAGCAATGAACTGAGCGGTCATATCGGCATTTGCGCTATCGATCGCGATAAGGGGCGGGCTTTTTGGAAAAAACAGTAATTCGGCACAAGTGCTCCCGAAAGAGGGGATACGGTAAAAACAATCAGTTTTTCTTGATTATTTCAGGCAGTAATTGCTCAATCACGCTGACGACCTTTTTGACGCGTTGCGGAATAAAACGGGCGTCAGGATAAACGGCATAGAGAAAGCGATCGGGTAACCGCCAGGCGGGCAATATTGGGACCAGCGTGCCGGTTTGCAACGCGCGCGTCACGAGCGGCCGCTGCATCCCGCCGATACCGACGCCTGACTCCAGCGCCTGTAACAGCGCGTCGCTGGTGTTGGCGCGAAAGACGGTATTCACGTTTACCTCGACCGTCTCCTCGTCAGAAATCAGGCGCAGGGGAGCATCCAGCGGAATGCCGCTGAATCGTACGTGTGGCAACATTGCCAGTTCGCTGACGGCGTGTACCACCGGAAAACCGGGAGCGGCAAACAGCGCGGCTTCTATCCGCGCCAGCAGACGAGCCGCGTACGCCTGCGGAGGCTCGCTGCTCAGCCGTATCGCGACATCCACCCCCTCCGTCACCAGATCGGCAAGACGGTCATCCAGGGAAAGCATCAGATGCAGTTCGGGATGCATCTGCTGCAGCGCCAGCAGATGCGGCAAAAAGATTTGGCCCAGGCCGCTCGGTAACTGCACGTGGACGCGACCCTCAAGGCTATGATCGACAGGATGTAAACGCCTTTCCGCTTCCCCCAAAGCGTCCAGTACAAGCTGCATATCTCGCCGGTAACGTTCCCCATGTTCGGTCAACTTCATCGTACGGGTCGTACGGTGTAGCAGTACCACACCAAGTTCTTCCTCAAGCGCAGCGATCTGTTGACTGACGGCAGACTGCTTGATGCCGGTCTGACGGGCGGCTGCTGAAAACGAGCCCGCTTCAGCGACGCGTAGAAAGGTTGAAATGGCGTTGAGCTTGTTATTCATTTATTGACTCTGCTTATAAGTGCCATCGGTTTAAGGGGATATTTGCAGAAAAAATAATATATCACACTGCGTCTGTCACCCTTACCGGAGAAACACCATGAATAAGTTGCAGCAACACCATGTCGCCCTTGTCGCGGGCGCCAGCGGCATTGTCGGCAGGCAACTGGTTAACACGCTCCTCCAGCATCAGTGGGAGGTGATCGGCCTTAGCCGTCATGCCGGGGCGCATCCTGACGGCATTCCGATGGTAAACGTCGATTTGCTGGATGCGCAGGACGCTGAACGGGCGCTGCGCGCCCTGAACGGAACTACCCACATCTTTTACAGCGCCTGGGCTAACGCGACGAACTGGACGGAGATGGTCGAGCCGAATGTCACCATGCTGCGTAATCTTGTCAGCGCCATCGAGAAAACGGCACCTCTGCAGACGGTCAGCCTGATGCAGGGGTACAAAGTGTATGGTGCGCATCTGGGGCCGTTTAAAACCCCGGCGCGGGAGAGCGATCCCGGCGTACCGGGTGCCGAATTTAACGCCGCGCAGCTCACGTGGCTCAGCCAGTTTCAGCAGGGAAAAGGCTGGCACTGGAACGCCATCAGGCCGGGCGTGGTGGGGAGTTCGGTGCCGGGCAACGCCATGAACCTTGCGCTGAGCATCGCCCTGTACGCCTCCTTGTGCAAGGCGCTGGGTTTACCGCTGCGTTTTCCCGGATCGGAACAGACCTGGCACAGCATCGTGGATCATACCGACGCCGGGCTGCTGGCCGAGGCGACGCTGTGGGCCGCCGCGTCACCTGCGGCACGGAATCAGGCATTCAACGTGAATAATGGCGATATCTGGCGCTGGAGCGAGCTATGGCCGCGCATCGCACGCTGGTTTGAGCTGGACTCTGCGCCACCGGTAAGATTGTCATTTCATCAGCTGTTTAACGACTATCGTGCCCTATGGCGTGAGCTTGCCGGGGAGCGGCTGGTAGAGGCGGAGATTCTGCGGCTGAGCGACGGGCAGTTTGCCGATTTTGTCTTTAGCTGGCATTACGACATGTTTGGTGACGGGAGCAAGCTCCGGCGGTCGGGCTTCACGCGAATGCAGGCGACGGATGAGATGTTTTTTAGCCTGTTCGCGCAGCTGAGAGCGGCGAGAATTATTCCCTGATGGAAGAGGGCGTCCTGGCGCAGGCCAGGACCGCCGTGGGCGTTTACTCAACCGTTAATGCATCGACAACTTCGGCCACGCTTTTCACGCTGCGGATATTTCCAATCCCCGTGCCGAGCGCGATATAGCCTTCATCGGTGTTGTTTTCCAGCATGCCCAGACGCAGGCCCCGTAATCCACCCATCGCCTTGCCCAGCTCTTCGCGGCTTGCGCCAGCTTTATCCATCGCCGCCAGTTTTTCCGCCAGCTTGCCGGGAAGAGAGCGGTAGTAGTGGGGGACGGTGCGGAAAAGCAGCAGGTCCAGGCCGCTGGCGGCAACAATTTTCTCCTTGACCCCCTGCGGCACGCGGCTTTCTTCGGTGCTGATAAAGACCGAACCGGCAAACACGCCCTCCGCACCTAACGCATGCGCCGCTCTGGCGGTGCGACGATCGGTAATACCGCCCGCCGCCATCACCGGAGCATGCTTCACGGCATCGGCAATCAGCGGCACGATGGAAAAGGTGCCCAGCGCCGTTGCGGGTAACGTCCCACCTTCATCAAAACCGGTGGCGACGATGATGTCTGCGCCCATTTCTTCAGCGAGACGGGTGTTTTCCGGCGTGGGATTAATGTCGCGGTAGATGATGGCGATACCGGCCTCTTTTAACTCGCTGAACAGCGTCGGAATAATGCTGCCTTCGCCATAGCCCGTATATACCACGGCCCTGACGCCTTCCTCTTTTACCACCTTAAGAATTGGCCCGGTCCAGACGTCATTAACGGCGGTGGGGATCAGGTTCACGGCGAAGGGTTTTTCGGTCAGACGTTTGGTTTTACGAATTTCTTCCCGCATTTTTTCGGCGGTCTCTTCCGGCGTGGAGACCGCGGTGTCGGCGGTTAACCCTGCGTTGGGGCCCAGCACGCCGAGTCCTCCGGCATTGCTGACCGCTGCGACCAGGCGAGCATCAGTGAGCCAGGATAACGGTCCCTGAATAACAGGCTTTTCGATACCCAGGATCTGACAGATACGGTTATTTTTCATAGCAGACTCTCCCTTACGTTTGAATGAGGGAGAGTGTAGGAAGTTATATTGTTAGAAAAAATAGCTAAAAAAATTCATCACTGTTATAAAATTAATAACAATAATTTACCCTGCTGGTGGCAAGAACATCCCTTATGCAAATTAACCTCTTCGAATCTATTCGGATTTATATTGAAATTGTCGAGTCGGGGAGCCTTACCCAGGCGGCGGAGAATCTGCAGATCCATCGCCCGGCGGTCACCAAAGCGCTACAGCTTCTGGAACAGCACAGCGGCACGCGGCTCCTGCAACGCACAACGCGTCGGATTAGCCTGACGCCGGATGGAGAAGCGTTTTATCGCCGCAGTAAACCCCTCCTGGCGCAGGCGGATGAATTACTGGAGTCGTTTGGCACTGACCGGGCAATACATGGTCAGCTGCGAGTAGATATGCCCATCTCTTTTGCGGCACTGCGGGTGATACCCCATCTGCCTGATTTTTATCGTCAGCATCCTGAGGTCGACATTATCCTGAGCAGCTCTGACCGCCGTCGCGATATGCTGCGTGATGGTCTGGACTGTGTGCTGCGCGTGGGCGAACTGGACGACGGCGACTATATCGCGCGTAAAATCGGGAACATTAAAATTACGACCTGTGCCAGCCCCGCCTGGCTGGCAAAATACGGTACGCCAGAAACGCTGGAGGATTTACAAAAGCATCAGGCCATCAACTGGATTAACAACAGCAGCAGACAGATTCATCCATGGACGTTTACCACGCCAGAAGGCGTCGCGGAGATCGCGCTACCCGGTAAGCTTGTGGTGGATAACTCCGAGGCCTACATCGCAGCAGGACTCGCCGGGCTGGGATTAATGCAGGGGATGAATCTCTTTCTTCAGCCATACATTGACCGCGGCCTTCTGGTTGAAGTCTTGCCCGACTATCGCTCGCCGGATCGCAGGCTGTCACTGCTCTACCCACACCGTCATCTCTCCCGCAAAGTGCGGGTATTTACCGAGTGGCTGGAGAGTCTGGTGTGAATACGGCCAGTTCATGACGTAGCCCGCCCGTCTGCACCACGTGAAAATAGAAGGGGCGCGTGTGGCCCCTGAGCCGCCCATACCGCAGGTACGGGCGGTGAAAAATTATTTCTTCTTATCCATCATCGCCTTTAAATCGGCAAACGGGTTAAACGTGGCGACGCCCACGTCTTTTTGCGCGTCTTCCCCGGCCACCACGGTGGTGCCGTATTGATCCGCTTCGGTGTATTTCGAATGTTCGTGATCGTGGCAGAACAGGCACAGCAGCTCCCAGTTGCTGCCATCTTCCGGGTTATTGGTGTGGTCGTGATCGATATGGTGAACCGTGAGTTCACGCAGGTTGGAATAGACAAACTCGCGCGAGCAGCGTCCGCAGACCCAGGGATAGATTTTTAATGCTTTTTCGCGATAGCCGCTTTCCAGCCGCGCGTAGTTTTTGGGGATCAAAGCCATTGCCGGTTTTACCTGCCATGAAAAGAGTGGGGAAGAGTATATCCCATTATGGAACGTAATGACGAACCCCTCAATTCAGTCAATTTATTTGAATCATTCCGTTAAATAAACGCCATTTATTCTCCGCAGGTAATGCGTAGAGTAGTGAGTACGCAACGCATTATCAGGACACATTGTTATGAAAAAGATCGGGTTTTTATCCTTTGGTCACTGGACGCCGTCACCGCAGTCCGGCACGCGCTCGGCGGCAGACACGCTGCTGCAGTCCATCGATTTAGCCGTAGCGGCTGAAGAGCTGGGGGCAGACGGCGCCTATTTCCGCGTGCACCACTTTGCCCGACAGCTTAGCTCGCCGTTCCCGCTGCTGGCCGCCGTCGGGGCAAAAACGAAAACCATCGAAATCGGTACGGGCGTGATTGATATGCGTTATGAAAATCCGATGTACATGGCCGAGGATGCGGGGGCGGCGGATCTGATTTCCGGCGGTCGGCTGCAGCTTGGCATCAGCCGGGGCTCTCCGGAGCAGGTCATTGATGGCTGGCGTCATTTCGGCTATGCCCCGCAGGAAGGGGAAACCGAATCGGATATGGCGCGCCGCCATACCGAGGTGCTGCTTGAGGTGCTGCGCGGGGAAGGGTTTGCCAAACCGAACCCGCAGCCGATGTTCCCGAATCCGCCGGGGCTGCTGCGCCTGGAGCCGTATTCAGAAGGGCTACGCGAGCGTATCTGGTGGGGCGCGGGTTCAAATGCGACGGCCGTATGGGCGGCAACGCTGGGAATGAACCTGCAAAGCTCAACCCTGAAAGACGATGAAACCGGTGAGCCGTTCCATATTCAGCAGGCAAAGCAGATCCGCGCGTACCGTCAGGCCTGGAAAGAGGCAGGGCATACGCGTCAGCCGCGCGTCTCGGTCAGCCGCAGTATTTTTGCGCTGATGGACGACCGCGACCGGATGTATTTCGGTGCCAGCCGCAACGACAGCGACAGCGTAGGTTATCTTGATGAGAAAACGCGCGCGATCTTCGGCCGTAGCTACGCCGCAGAGCCGGACAAGCTGGTAGAACAGCTGAAAAAGGACGAGGCGATTGCCGAAGCGGATACCTTACTGCTGACCGTGCCGAATCAGCTGGGCGTGGATTATAATGCGCACGTGATTGAGTCCATCCTCAAGCATGTCGCACCGGCAATGGGCTGGCGCGATTAAGTCATCCGCCGTCAGCCGTGAGATCGTAATGGAAAATCTGGCCCTCTGGTATCGCCGTTTTGGCGAGCCAGAATCTGTACTGCAACCTGAAACCGCGCCGCTGGGCGCGCTTGCGCCGGGCCAGCTCCGCGTGCGGATGCTGTTTGCGCCGGTGAACGCGTCCGATCTTATTCCCATTACCGGAGCCTATCGCCACCGAACCCCGATACCGGCGGTCGCGGGGTACGAAGGTGTCGGCGTTGTCACCGAGGCGCCCGCCTCGTTTAAGCATCTGGTGGGCAGGCGCGTCCTGCCGCTGCGCGGTCAGGGCACCTGGCAGCGCTATGTTGACTGCCCGGCAGAGTATGCCATCCCCGTACCGGACAATCTTGACGCGCACCTTGCCGCGCGGGCCTATATCAACCCGCTGGCGGCGCAGATGATGCTGACCCGCTATCCGCCTCGTGGAAAGCGGGTGCTGCTCACGGCTGCCGGATCGGATTGCGCCATTCTACTGGGGCAGTGGGCGCGTCAGGCGGGGGCGGAAGCCGTGTACGGCATTCACCGTTCCGCCGTTCACGCCGAGCGGCTGGAGGCGATGGGCATCATTCCCGTCGCGCAGCACGACGCGCAGCGGATTAGCGCCGTCGCCGCGCGTGTTGACGTCGTCTACGACGCCACCGGCGGGCCGCTCGCGGAGGCGATCTTAAGCGTGATGCCCGAGCAGGGCATGTTTGTTTGCTACGGGCTGCTGTCCGGGCAAACGTTCAGACAGCAACGGCCCGCGCCGCGCGTGGCATGGTTTCATATCCGAAACGGGCTCGATGCCCTCAGCGCTGAGGCGTGGCGCGCGGAGTTTGACCGCATCTGGCTTCATTTGCCCAACAGTGGATACAGCGACGTCACGGTGTATCCCCTGGCAGAATGGCAGAGGGCGATTGGCCGGTATCGTGAAGGAGGAAGGACCCGCAAGCCCCTCCTGTCGATGGCGGACTGACCGCTATTGATGGCTCATATCGCTCAGCAGCACGGCGATACTTTGCCCGCCCGCGGTCTGTTCCAGGCCAATCTTGACGATGATGGTCAGCGGGACGGAGAGCAGCATCCCAACGGGACCGAGCAGCCAGCCCCAGAAAATCAGGGATAAAAAGACCACCAGCGTGGAGAGTCCCAGCCCACGTCCCATCATCCGTGGCTCAAGAATGTTACCGAACACCAGGTTGATGACCAGGTATCCGGCCAGCAGGACCAGCGAATCGTAAAGCCCGCTGAAAACCAGCACCTGAAGGATAGGGGGGATTGCCGCCAGCACGGATCCGATATTGGGAATGTAGTTGAGCGCAAACGCCAGCAGTCCCCAGACAAACGCAAAGCGCACGTCCAGCGCCAGCAGCATCACCCAGACGACGCCGCCCGTGACCAGGCTAATGGCCGTTTTCAGCACCAGATAGCGGGAGACGCTGTCCAGCGCGCGTTGAATCGCCCCCATCCCCTCAACCGGCCGGACCATTATCTGCTGCAGTTTTGCCGGCAGCTGCGGCACCTCCAGCAGCATGAACACTACCGTTAGAAACAGCAGAAAGATGGAGGTCATGGCATTGGAGAGCTGCGCCAGCAGGCTGGTGACGATCGTCATCGCCGCGTTGGGGTCGATATATTTCAGGAGTTCCTCAACCGAGACTTCAATACCCGCGCGCTGTAGCCAGGGTTCCAGCTGCAGCAGGGGGACCGCCAGCGAAGAGCGGTATTTCGGCAGCGTTCGCGCCAGCTCATTGAGCGAGGTCCCCAGATAGGCCACCAGCAGCACCATCGCCACAATGATGATGCTGATAAGCATCGCGATCGCCAGCACGCGCGGGATGCGTAGCCGCGTCATGCGCTGTACCAGCGGGTTAAGGATCACCGCAATAAACAGGGCCAGAATAAACGGCACAATAATGTCGGCGGCAAAACGCACGCCCGTCAGTATGATCACCAGCATGCCCAGCATGATGACAATTTTTAACCCGTTCAGGGTAATAATGGGTTTAGCCATGGTGACTCCAGAATTTTCTTTATATTTATAATAAAGGTGAAAGGCGTTGCAATAAACTAACCAAAATCAAACGGGATGGGTAAAGAATTGCAAAGACTTTGAGTAAAATCCTGACTTATGGTACAAATCTGGTGTGTTTAACTACCGAGGACAATTTTCATCCGCAAAGACGAGAAGCAACAACGCGGATAATTGTAATTTTATGGACAATATGTTCAGGACGTACTCTTCAAACAATACCGCAGTATACTCTACCTCTTTCTGCCTGCTTTCTGGTGAGCAACACTGGCGCACCGCACTATAGTTATCTCTTCTGCCTGAGCTGGCGCTACGCGCTTAGCTGTCTGATTTCAATTCGTATTTTTTGGGTTTGCTGCACGCAGCGAGCCACGATGGATTATATTCTCAAGCAGGAGAAAAACATGTTTTACTGGATCCTATTAGCGTTAGCAATTATCGCTGAAATTACCGGCACGCTGTCTATGAAGTGGGCAAGCATCAGCGATGGCAACACCGGTTTTATTTTAATGCTGGTGATGATTTCGCTTTCTTATATTTTTCTCTCGTTCGCGGTGAAAAAAATTGCGCTGGGCGTAGCGTATGCACTGTGGGAAGGGATCGGTATTTTGTTGATTACGCTGTTCAGCGTGCTGATATTTGACGAAACATTAACAACAATGAAAGTCGCCGGATTAACGACGCTGGTCGCGGGTATTGTGCTGATTAAATCCGGTACCCGGAAGCCCGGCAAACAGCAGAAGGAGCAGAACCATGCAACAGTTTGAGTGGGTTCATGCGGCCTGGCTGGGGCTCGCTATCGTGCTGGAAATTCTGGCGAACGTTCTGCTGAAATTCTCCGATGGTTTTCGCCGTAAACTCTACGGCCTGCTGTCGATTGCCGCGGTTCTGGGGGCGTTCAGTGCCCTGTCCCAGGCGGTAAAAGGGATCGATCTTTCGGTCGCCTATGCGCTGTGGGGCGGTTTTGGTATCGCCGCCACGCTGGCCGCAGGCTGGGTGCTCTTCGGTCAGCGTTTAAATAACAAGGGCTGGATTGGGCTGATACTGCTGCTTGCCGGTATGATTATGATAAAACTTGCCTGACCCTCGTAAAGCCATCCTTTCCAGGCAGCGAAATTCGCTGCCTGTATTACGCTTAGAAAAACAGAACATTGAAGAGGATGGCTGATGTATCGCACATTAAGCTGGCGCAATATTCCCAATGCGAGAACGTTGTTTGCCATGGTCTTCATGGCGGGCATCGGCTTAATCGTCTCCATCGTCGCACTTCTCTATCTTTCCCTGCATCTTATCAGCACCAAAACCAATGAAATTGATGAACACCGCACGGCGCTTTCCGTGCAGGGTGCCATTCAGACATCGGTTAACCGCGTCTCCTCGCTGGTGCTGGATAATGCCGTCTGGGACGATGCGGTGCGGGAGGTCTACCGTCCCGCGCTGGATACCGACTGGCTATACAACACCTGGGGCGCCGGATTTAAAATCAATAATCTCTACGACGGCACCTTCGTGCTGGATGAACATTTCAACGTGATCTGGGGATCGTTTCAAAGCAGACCCTTTACCGAAACCAATCTCGACTTTTTTGGCAAAGGCCTTAAGGCGCTTATTGCCCAGCACGGACGAGCGCTCGCGGGTGAAAAAAATATCTATGCGGGGATCAGCCAGACGCGAAGCGGCATCGCCTTTGTCGGCATTGGGCTGATTCGCCCGATGATAGGCAGGTTACAGGTCCGTGACGAAACGCGGCGCTATCTGGTGATCACCCGTCATCTGAACGCCAGAATCTTATCCGACCTGGGGGCGACCTTTCAGATCGATAACCTTCACTTTACGCCGGAAAAAATTAACGCGCTGAGCATGCCGCTGCGCAGTTCGGCAGGGGAGCTGCTGGGCTATCTTAACTGGCAGGCACGGCTTCCGGGGGCGCAGGCTGCCCGGGCGGCATCCTCCGATATCACGCAAATTGTTGTGCTGGCATCCGCCCTGATCCTGCTTTTTATTCTGGTGAGCAGCGTGGGGCTGTACAAGCTTGCGCGCGGCGAAAGCCAGGCGCGTCTGGTGGCAAGAACGGACTGGCTGAGCCATCTGCCGAACCGACGCGCGCTTATCGAGACGCTCGATCGGGTGCGTTTACGCGGTGATGTCGACGTCAAAAGCGTGGTGTTTATCGATCTGGACGGTTTTAAAGATGTGAATGACATCTATGGCCACAGCGTGGGCGATGACCTCATCGTGGCGATAGCGAAAACGCTCAATGAACGCGTGCCGCCGGGCGGGATGCTGGCGCGCATGGGCGGGGATGAGTTCGCCATGACCATCGGCGGTGATGATGCAGAGGCTCAGGCTAACGCCTTTGCCGTTTCCGTACTGGATTATCTCGCCACCCCGGTTCAGCTCGGGGAACGGACAATCCATATCGGTGCCAGCATCGGTATCGCCAGCGGAACGCTGACGGAATGCAGCAGTTCCGAACTGTTTCGCCGCGCCGATATTGCGATGTATCACGCAAAAATGAGCGGGAAAGGGCGCATCACCCACTACGACGCGGAGCTAAACAGCGCCCGGGAACGCAAGCTGGCGATTGAAAACCAGATCCGCAGCGGTCTGGAACGCGATGAGTTTGAGGTCTGGTATCAGCCAATTATTGACGCCCGCAGTCAGGCCATGAGCAGCGTCGAAGCGCTGGTCCGCTGGCCGCGTCGTCCCGAAGGACCGCTTGACCCGGACACCTTTATCGCCATTGCGGAGACCAGCGGACTGATTGATAAACTGGGCCAGTTTGTGCTGCAGCGGGCCTGCCGGGATCTCCAGCCGTACGGTGAATTAAAGCTCTCCGTGAATATCTCCCCCGCGCAGTTCCGCGATCCTGCCTTCGAAGAAAAAGTGGCCAGCGTGCTGGAAAGCACCCGTTTTCCGGCCCACCGGCTGCAGCTTGAGGTCACGGAGTCGTATGTTCTGGAAAATCCGGAGCGCGCCCGCATGGCGATAGCCAATCTTAAAGGGCTGGGCACCGCGGTGGCGCTGGACGACTTTGGCACCGGCTATTCCAGCATTGGCTATTTGCGGCGTTTTAACTTCGACACCATCAAGATCGATAAATCCCTGGCCGGGCTGGTGGACAACGATGAACAGGCGGCCGCGCTGGTGAGCGGCACGGTGCGGATCGCCAACGCGCTTGGGATGTCGGTGGTAGCAGAAGGGGTGGAGACCGAGAAGCAAATGAAACTGCTGCGGCTGGCTGGCTGCGATCAGCTGCAGGGTTTTTGGTTCAGCCAGCCGATGCCGATTGAGTCAATCAGGGCGTTACGGAAGGTCCGACGCTGCTGATTTACTGCTGCGCCAGCGCTTCCAGCTGGTCACGGAAGCCGGTAACGGACAGGGCCCGGTTATCCGCGCGCCACCGGTCTTTTGCCGCCGGCGCAGAACTCTGGACACCAATCAGCTGCCAGCCGCTATCGGTTTTGAGCATCAGCGGCGAACCACTGTCACCCGGCAGCGTATCGCACTGGTGCGAGAGAACGCTGGTTTGCGCCCAGCCCGTCACAATACAGTCGGTGTGCGTATAAAGCGTATCCAGGTGATCGACAGGATAGCCTGACTGCGTCACCTTTCGGTCGGCGGCTTTCAGCGCGGCCGTAAGCGCGGCTTTGTCACCGTCAAACAGCGGCAGCGGCGTAATGCCGGAAGGCGGGTAGCGTAAAACGATCAGGCCGAAATCCCACGAGGCGGCCGCCGGCGGCACTATCCAGCCGTCGCCGTCCGGTTTCAGGCGTTTACCGAGAGACGGATCGACCCGTCCTTCAATACCGTGAATTTCATAGCGCCAGGTCCCTTTTTGCGACACAAACCGCAGGGCAACCGCTTTATCCGGCTTGCCGTTTGGGGGCGTTAACAGACAGTGGCCTGCCGTCAGGGCAAGCTGCGGGGTGATCAGCGTCGCGGTACACAGGTTACCGCTGGCGGTTTCCAGTTGACCTATGGCATCCCAGGGCGCCTGGGTGGGATCGGTAACGCGGGTACGATCGTCATGACCGAAAAAAAGCGTCTTTAGCTCTTTCGCGCTAATGGTGCCATCACCGCCATCATCCGCATGTGAGAATCCAGAAAAAAGACCAAACGTTCCCAGTAACAACACAACAGATTTACGCATATCACACTCTGGTGGGGGTAATTATGATTATTAAAAGTGAACCCTATGAAAATACTATAGACGGGACAGCGCTAAAGTGGGAGTAAAATCAGCGTGCTACATTCAGGAAAGATAAAAATGGCTGGCGATGAGCGCGCATAAAATAAGCAGGATCAGAATCAGCTCAAACCGATAGCGTCGCAGCATACGCCCTCCGGATAAAAAAACGGCGCGGAACCTGTTCCGGTTCAGCGCCGGTTTACCAACGTGCCCCGAAGGGCACGGTTTAGCCTGTACGCTTATGCAGCTGGCTGTGCAGCGGGTTTAGCAGCGTGGTGTTTTACTGCTTTTTTGTGGTGCTTTTTAGCAGCCTGCGCTTTCTGCTCTACAGCCGGTTTAGCGGCTTTTTTGTGGTGGTGCTTTTTAGCAGCCTGTGCTTTCTGTTCTACAGCCGGTTTAGCGGCTTTTTTGTGGTGATGCTTTTTAGCAGCCTGTGCTTTCTGCTCTACAGCCGGTTTAGCGGCTTTTTTATGGTGCTTTTTGGCAGCCTGAGCTTTCTGCTCGGTTGGTGCTGCGGTTGCTGGTGCAGCGGCTTCTTTTTTCGCTGCAGCTTTGTGATGTTTCTTATGGTGAACCGCTTTTGCTGGCGCAGCGGTGGTGGTTGCAGCAGGTGCGGCAGCCGGTGCAGCAGTTGCGGTAGTGTCAGCAGCAAATGCAGCAGAAGACAGACCCATAGCAGCGGCAACAACCAGAGCTAATACTTTATTCATTCTCATACCCTCGAATTTGGTTTTTCATTTAACCCCACTGCGGGGCCGTTGAAATAACTATATGCCTGTAAATTCGAGGTTTCCGTGAGTGATTGGTATCGGCGTGTAACCATATGTACATCGCCTGGGTTCCCCACAAAATAATGCCAGCATGGATGACCCCCTCTCCCTTGAGGGAGAGGGCTGGGGTGAGGGGGAACATACGGCTGTGGTGGTCATTCCGTTCACTTTATGTTCCTTGCTACTCTGTAACGACCACACCGGTGAACGTGCCAGGGCGGCTCAGCGATTTACAGCCGGACCAGGGCATCGCTGAAAGCCTTTAGTCGTTCTGAAACAAGGTTATCGCTTCTGCTTAAAAAATTTACTGGCGGTTCCTCACTCCTGCCAAACAGGTTACAAATAGCGGGAGGTGAGATGTTCGCGGAAGTAACGAATGTTCAGATCCTCGCCCGTCGCCTGGGTGATTAACTGCGACGTACTGAAGCGACTGCCGTGCTGCCAGATGTTCTGACGCAGCCATTCAAAAAGTGCAGAAAAATCGCCTTCAGCGATGGAGGCCTGCAGACCCGGAAGCGCCGTTTTGGCCGCATGGAACAACTGTGCGGCATACATGGCTCCCAGCGTATACGACGGGAAGTAACCAAAACCGCCGTCGGTCCAGTGAATATCCTGCATACAGCCGTTGCGGTAGTTGTCTTTGGTAGATAACCCGAGCCAGGCCTGCATTTTCTCGTCCCACAGGGCAGGGATATCGTCCACTTCGATCTCGCCGTTGATCAGCGACCGCTCAATCTCATAGCGCAGCACCACGTGCGCCGGGTAGCTCACTTCGTCCGCATCGACGCGGATATAGCCCGGCTTCACGCGCTGGTTCCAGGCGATAAAGTTCTCTTCGCTGAACGCCGCCTGGCTGCCAAAGCGGGCATGCACCGCAGGGAGAAGATGCTTGAGGAAGGCTTCACTGCGTCCCAGCTGCATCTCAAAGAACAGGCTCTGGGATTCGTGGATCGCGGTCGAGCGGGCGAGGGCAACAGGCTGCCCGGCCCACGCGCGCGGCAGGTTCTGCTCGTAGCGCGCGTGTCCGGTTTCGTGGATCACGCCAAACAGCGCGCTGAGCAGTTCATCCTCGTCATAGCGCGTGGTGATGCGCACGTCCTCCGGGACGCCGCCGCAAAACGGGTGCGCGCTCACGTCCAGGCGACCGCCGTTAAAATCGAAGCCGAGCATCTTCATGGCTTCCAGACCCAGCTCACGCTGTGTCGCCGTCGGGAAGGGGCCCTGCGGGGGAATAAAGGCGCGCTGGGCCTGTTTTTCCACCACGTTTGCCAGCAGGTCCGGCAGCCAGGATTTCATGTCGCCGAACAGGACGTCCAGACGCGCGCTGGTCATGTCGGGTTCAAAAATATCCAGCAGCGCGTCGTACGGCGTACAGCCTTTGGCTTCTGCCCGCAGGCGAGCTTCTTCGCGGCTGAGTTTAACCACCTCTTTCAGGTTGGCGGAAAAGCCCTGCCAGTCGTTGGCGGGGCGCTGCGTACGCCAGGCGTGTTCGCACCTGCTGCCCGCCAGCGATTTGGCCTCCACCAGCGATTCCGGCAGCAGGGTCGCCTGCTGGTAGTGGCGCGTCATTTCACGCAGGTTGGCCTGTTCAACGTCATTCAGATCTTCCCCTGCCGCCGCTGCTAACAGGTCGCCAACCTTTTTATCGGTCAGGATCTGGTGCTGCAGGACGCTCATTTCCGCCAGCGCCTCACCGCGCGCGGCGCTGCCGCCGGGCGGCATCATGGTGAACATGTCCCAGCTGGCGATGGAGGAGAGGTGAGAGAAGCGAGAAAGGCGCTGGAAGGTTTTCACAAGTGACTGATAGGCTGATGATTTTTGCAATTCTTATTACCTCTTGCCGGGGATGTGTTTCAGTGAGCATACAATGAAACGGACCCAATTCCCCAACACTTCCTCCGTAGAAACCGTCTCCCTGACTTCCGGAAGACGGTTCTCAGTATGCACTTAGGCCTTATCGCGCATAACCTGTTGCAGGATCGCCAGCGCCTGGGTGAACTGGGCATCCGGAATGGTCAGCGGATAAAGGAAGCGGATCACGTTACCGTACTGGCCGCAGATCAACAGCAGCAGGCCCTGGGCGAGCGCCTTTTGCTGGATAGCCTGCGCGATGGCGGCTGAAGGTTGACGGCTCTCGGGATCAAAAAACTCCGCCGCAATCATCGATCCTCTTCCCCTTATTGCCACGAGCGCGGGGAAGGTGCCCTGAATCTCCTCCAGCGTAGCGTTCAGCCGCTCGCCCAGAAGGCGGGCGCGGGCGCAGAGCGACTCGTTGTCGATAATATTCAGCACCGCGTGCGCGGCGGCCACCGCAAGCGGGTTGCCTGCGTAGGTTCCCCCAAGACCGCCGGGTGCCGGCGCATCCATGATCTCGGCGCGGCCCACCACGCCGGACAGCGGCATTCCGCCCGCCAGGCTTTTAGCCATCGTCATCAGGTCGGGCTTGTCCGCGTAGTGTTCCATGGCAAACAGTTTACCCGTGCGGGCGAAGCCGCTCTGCACTTCGTCGGCAATCATCACGATCCCGTGCTCGTCACAGATCCGGCGGATGGCGGCCACCAGCTCTGGCGGAGCGACGTTGAACCCGCCTTCACCCTGAATGGGTTCAAAAATAATCGCCGCCACCTGTTTCGCCTCAATATCGGCTTTGAACAGGCGTTCTATCGCCGTGACGGCATCCTGCGTCGTGACGCCGTGCAGCTCGGAAGGATACGGCACGTGATAAACCGACCCCGGGAAGGGGCCAAATCCCAGCTTGTAGGGCGCGACCTTGCCGGTGAGCGCCATGGTCATATAGGTTCGGCCGTGAAAGCCGCCCCCGAAGGCAATTACGCCCGGTCTGCCGGTATGGGCCCGGGCGATTTTAATGGCGTTTTCCACCGCTTCCGCGCCCGTGGTGAAGAACGCCGTTTTGGCCGGGCCCTGCACCGGGGCCAGCTCGTTAAGCTTTTCAGCTAATGAAACGTAGCTTTCATACGGCACAATCTGGTAGGCCGAGTGGGTGAACTGGTGAAGCTGTTTTTCCACCGCGGCCACCAGTTCGGGATGACGATGGCCGGTATTCAGTACCGCGATCCCGGCGGCGAAATCAATATAGTCGTTGCCTTCCACGTCGGTAAGCGTGGCATTCTCCGCCGAGCGGGCAAAGAAATTACACATTACGCCTACGCCGCGCGGGGTGGCAGAAAGTCTGCGCTGATGAAATTCCTGGTTACTCATGTCATATACCCTTTTGTCGAAACGATCATACGCCAAGACGATCGCGCAGGCTGTAATACGCCGCGCCCATCGCCGTGAAGGGGATCCGCAGGCTGCGGCCGCCCGGGAAGGGGTAGTGCGGCAGGTTGGCAAACGCATCAAAGCGCTCGGCGTCACCGCGCAACAGTTCCGAGATCAGCCGTCCGGCCAGATGGGTGCAGGTCACGCCGTGGCCGCTGTAGCCCTGCATGTAATAGATGTTTTTATCCAGACGACCAAACTGCGGCATACGCGACAGGGTCAGCAGGAAGTTGCCCGTCCAGCGGTAGTCGATTTTGACGCCAGCCAGCTGAGGAAAGGTTTTCAGCAGCTTTGGCATCACCAGGCGCTCGACATCGTCCGGATCGCGCGCGCCATAGACGACGCCGCCGCCGTACAGGAGACGGTTGTCGGCGGTGAGACGGTAGTAGTCCAGCAGGTAGTTGCAATCTTCCACGCAGTAGTTATTGGGGATCAGCGTGCGGGCGACCTCTTCCGGCAGCGGGGCGGTGGTGACCACCTGCGTGCCGCAGGGCATGCTGCGTTTTGCCAGCTCCGGTTCGATTTTATCGCCCAGATAGGCATTCCCGGCGACGATCACGTAACGGGCCGTCACCTGACCCTGCTGCGTGCTGACCACGGCCGGGCTGGTGTGCTGAATGGCGGTCACCGGGGACTGTTCATATACCCGCCCGCCGTTCAGGCGAATGGCGTCCGCTTCGCCGATCGCCAGGTTCAGCGGATGAATGTGCCCCCCGCTGCGGTCCAGCAGCGCGCCGGTATAGCGATCGCTGTCGACTTCCCGGCGGATGGCGCTGGCGTCCAGCAGCTCCAGATGCGTGTTGCCGTAGCGTTCCCAGTTGGCTTTTTGCTCCTCCAGCGTCTCCAGCTGCTTATGGTTTAGCGCCACAAACAGCCCGCCGGGACGATAATCGCACTGGATCTGATAGCGCTGGATACGCTCCCGGATAATTTCCCCGCCTTCAAACATCATGCTCCCGAGGGCTCTGGCGGCATCGGGGCCGTAGTTTTTCTCAATAACGTCGATATCGCGGCTGTAGGAGTTAACCAGCTGGCCGCCGTTGCGCCCGCTGGCGCCATAGCCGATGCGCGCCCCTTCAAGGAGCACCACGTCGTAGCCCATTTCGGCGAGATGCAGCGCGGAGGAGAGGCCGGTATAGCCGCCGCCCACCACGCACACGTCGCAGCTGATTGACTCGTTAAGCGTCGGGAAAGGTTCGTACGCGTTCGCGCTGGCCGCGTAGTAGCTGGTGGTATGTTCGGTCATGATTGAGGCTCCAGGGCAATCCAGATGGTTTTCAGTTCGGTGAATTTTTCGAGCGCGTGCAGGGACTTATCGCGACCGTTGCCGCTCTGCTTATAGCCGCCAAAGGGGACGGTCATATCCCCGTCGTTATAGTTATTGACGAAGACCGAGCCAGCCTTCAGGCGGCGGCTCATGCGGTGCGCGCGGGAGAGATCGCGGGTCCAGACCGCCGCGCCAAGCCCGTATTCACTGTCGTTGGCCAGCGTTAAGGCTTCCTCTTCGGTTTTAAAGCGGGTAACGACCAGCACCGGTCCGAAAATCTCTTCCCGGCACAGCGGGGAGGCGGGGTCGATGTCGACAAAAATGGTTGGGCCTACCGCGGAAGGCCAAGGGTGTTCCCGCCCGTCCAGCAGCAGCGTCCCTTTCCGGGTTCCCTCGCGAATAAACGTGTGGACGGTATCGGCGTGCGCAGCGTCGATGAGCATGCCCATCGTGCTCTCGGGGTCGAGCGGATCGCCCGGCTGCCAGTGACGGGCCTGCGCTTTGAGCCTTGCCAGAAAGTCATCGGCGATGCTGTCTTCGAGCAGCAGGCGGGTACCGGCGATACAGACTTGCCCCTGATTGTAAAAAATGCCGGCGGCGGTCGCGCTCACGGCCTTGTCCAGGTCAGGACAGTCGGCAAAGATAATGTTGGCGCTTTTGCCGCCAGCCTCCAGCCAGACGCGCTTCATGTTGCTTTCTCCGGCGTCCTTCAACAGCTGCTTGCCGGTTCGGGTCGAGCCGGTAAACGTCAGCACCTCGACCTCCGGATGCAGCGCCAGCGCCTGGCCCGCTTCATGGCCGTAACCGCTTATCACATTCAGCACGCCGTCCGGCAGGCCCGCTTCTTTCGCCAGCCCGGCCAGGCGCAGGGCGGTGAGGGGCGATTTCTCAGACGGCTTCAACACCACGCTATTGCCCGCGATCAGCGCCGGGCCCAGCTTCCAGCAGGCCAGCAGCAGCGGAAAGTTCCAGGGGACGATGGCGGCGACAACCCCGATCGGCTCGCGCACGATCATCGCCAGCTCGCCCGGTCCGGTAGGCGCCACTTCGCCGTAGACTTTATCCGCCGCTTCGGCGTACCAGCGGATGGCGCGCGCCGCGCCGGGAATATCGTCGCGCAGGCTGTGGCGGATGGGTTTACCAGTGTCCAGGGTTTCCAGCAAGGCCAGCTCTTCGCCGTGGCGTTCCATCAGATCGGCGAGCTTGTTGAGCACGTATTTGCGCTGCGCCGGGGACGCCTGCGACCAGTCGCCGCGCTCGAATACCTCACGCGCGGCCTGAACCGCGCGGTCCACGTCCGCCTGCTTGCCCCGGGCTACGTGCGCCAGCGTCTTTTGGGTAGCGGGATTGACGGTATCAAACGTGGTATTATCGGCGGCGTCGCAATAGGCACCGTTAATAAATAAGCGGGTCTCAATGGCGCTGTTTTTTGCTTTATCCTGCCAGTAAGTCAGGTGCTGAAAATGCATATTCACTCCTTTCTTTCGCAATCAGATAAATAAAGTCATGGCCGTTTCAGGCAATACGAAGCCGTAAGGCATCCCGGGAATTAACCCGTAAAATGCCGATATCGATCGTTTTTATGTGTCCCGGCGTAAGCGCGCTTACGCCGGGAACGAGTGGTGATTAGAACGTGGTGGGGGTGTGGGCACTGATAATGCGGCAGATGCCTGCCGAGGTATTGCTGAAGCTGTGCGGTATGCCGGTATTGATGGCATAGCTCTGCCCCGCAACCAGGTGATAAGGCTGGCCATTTATGGTCAACACTATTTCACCTTCCAGTATCGTACCGATCTCCTCACCCTGGTGTTTGATCCTCTCTCCGGTCGTGGTTCCTGGCTGGTAAGTTTCAAAAATCATCGCCAGCGTACGGTTCGGATTTCCGTTATGAACCAGCTTCATCGAAACCCCCTGACTGCCAATTTCGATAAGGTCTTCCTGATTAATAACCACCTGCGGTTCATCAGGTTTTTCCGGTTCCGAAAAGAATTCCGAGAGCGACAGCCCATAAACTTTCAGCAGCTTTTGCAGCGTACTGATGGCAGGACTGACTTTATCCTGCTCAATGGTGCTGATGGCACTGTGTGTTAACCCAGACAGTTCGGCGGCACGCCGCTGCGAGAGACCCAGCTGCTGGCGGATCTCAGACAGACGTTTCCCTGGCGCCAGTCCGTCATCGCTCATAGTTGCATTTCCTTTACGGTAGTGGTCAAAGCCGTTGCTTCTCGGCAATGTGGCTTTGACAGGCGGTGATAAAACCTTCAAACAACATACGGGACAGGGCGTACTCGCTGCTGTTCCATTCGGGGTGCCATTGCACGCCGAGGGCAAAAGGATGGTCATGAACGCTGACCGCTTCGACCAGCCCGTCCGTCGAGCGGGCCTCCACGCGAAGCCGTGGTCCTAACGTCCGTGCACCTTGCCCGTGTAACGAGTTTACCCAAAATGTGTTACAGCCAGGTATTAATTGAGACAGCAGTCCTCCCTCCTGAACCTGAACTTCATGAGACGGGGCGTATTGTAGCTCAACCGGCAGCTCAGGATCTTCCCGGTGCTCAAGCAGGTCGTTCTGCTCGAACAGGCGGCGATACAGCGTCCCTCCCGTCGCAACAACCAGCTCCTGCAGCCCCCGGCAGATGGCGAAAATGGGGATGCGCCTTTCGAGCGCGGCGGCAATCAGCGCCATACTCAGAAGATCTCGCCCGGGATCGGCGTCAGGCTCATCGCCGTTTTCACCATAAAGGTGCGGCTGCACGTTACTTGGGCTGCCCGGCAGGTAAATTCCGTCCAGGGTGGGCAGCAGGGCAGCAAGGAGCTCTGGCTCTGCGAGCGCATGCGGTAGGGCAATCGGTAAGCCCCCCGCGTTAATAATGGCATTCAGGTACTTTTCTTGCAGGGTTTGGGTCTCATGACCCTTAAGCCTGTTTCTACACATCACCACGCCAATGACTGGCTTGTTCATTATATTTTCCATGATCGCCCTCACAAAGTGGACTAAATTTAGGCCATTTTCGCCTGCTAAGCGGCCTTTTCGTTCAATATTTTCTCAATCTAGCAACGGGATCTGGCTTTTGCAAACTTAATTTAACATTTGACAAACAATTTATTTGCATACAGATTCGATAGAGTGGACATTATATTTGACGGTCCAGCGCAGCGAACACACATCCCAAAACGGTGGTAAATCATGGAAACCAATATCGTAGAAGTTGAGAACTTTGTGCAGCACACGGAAGAGAGGCGGGGCAGCGCCTTTACGCAGGAAGTGAAGCGCTATTTAGAAAAGTATCCTGACACCCAGTTTATTGATGTCCTCCTGACCGACCTCAACGGCTGTTTTCGCGGTAAACGCATCCCGGTTGCCGGACTGAGCAAGCTTGAAAAAGGCTGCTATTTCCCGGCATCGGTTTTCGCCATGGACATTTTGGGGAACGTCGTGGAAGAGGCGGGCCTGGGGCAGGAGCTCGGCGAGCCGGACTGCATCTGCGTGCCGGTGCCGGGTACCCTGACGCCGTCCGCCGCCGACCCGGAATACATTGGTCAGGTGCAGCTCACCATGGTCGATGAAGATGGCGCTCCCTTTGACGTTGAGCCGCGGAACGTACTCAACCGACTCTGGCAGCAGCTGCGCCAGCGCGGTCTGTTCCCCGTGGTAGCGGTAGAGCTGGAGTTCTATTTACTTGACCGTAAACGCGATGCCGACGGCTATCTGCAGCCACCCTGCGCGCCGGGCACCGACGTGCGCAACACGCAAAGTCAGGTCTACTCGGTTGATAATCTCAACCACTTTGCCGACGTGCTGAACGACATTGACGAACTGGCGCAGCTGCAGCTGATCCCCGCCGACGGCGCGGTGGCCGAGGCCTCCCCGGGCCAGTTTGAGATTAACCTGCACCACACGGAAAACGTGCTCGATGCCTGCGACGATGCGCTGGCGCTAAAACGTCTCGTCAGGCAGATGGCGGAAAAACATAAGATGCACGCCACGTTTATGGCAAAGCCGTATGAAGAGCATGCGGGTAGCGGGATGCATATCCACATCAGCATGCAGAACAACCGAGGCGAAAACGTGCTCGCAGACGCCAGCGGCGAGGATTCCGCGCTGCTGAAACGCGCGCTGGCCGGGATGATCGATCTGATGCCCGCCTCCATGGCGCTGCTGGCACCGAACGTTAACTCCTACCGTCGTTTCCAGCCGGGTATGTACGTGCCGACGCAGGCGTCATGGGGACACAATAATCGCACGGTTGCCCTGCGCATCCCCTGCGGCGATCGCCATAACCATCGGGTCGAGTACCGGGTGGCGGGCGCAGACGCGAACCCGTATCTGGTAATGGCGGCAATTTTTGCCGGTATTTTGCACGGGCTGGACAATGATTTACCGCTGCAGGAAGAGGTGGAAGGCAATGGTCTGGAGCAGGACGGCCTGCCGTTCCCGATTCGTCAGAGCGATGCGCTGTGGGAGTTTATGCAAAACGATAGCCTTCGCGAGCGGCTGGGCGAACGTTTCTGCCACGTCTATCACGCCTGCAAAAATGATGAATTACTGCAGTTTGAGCGCCTGATCACCGAAACTGAAATCGAGTGGATGTTGAAAAACGCCTGATGACGTGCCCCGGCAAGGGGCCGCTTTGTTACATCTTGTACGTATTACCATACGGCCTGCGCGGAGCCTGGCCGAACTGTTCGCTGGCACGCCAGCTATCTCCCGGGAGTCGCGTTATGGAGCGCAGGCGGCACAGGGATTTTCTTAACGACACTGTGTGACGAGGTAGGAAATGATGCAGATGTTCAACTATCCGCAGGGCGAAGGGGGCCAGTCTGGCGCCTGCTGTGAGTGCGAGCCAGAGACGGTGAGCTGGTACGATCGCGTGAGTTCTTTACAACTTCCCCCTTTGCTAAGCAGGTTTGCGTTAAGGTCAACGCGATTGCAAACCACGGTAAGCATGGGGGGGACGGTTTATGGCGACTAACACCTCTCTTGATTCGCCGCGCATGGCCGGAAGAACCCGGCTGCGCAGCTCCCTCAAGCTCTGGCAGGTGGTCATGATGGGGCTGGCTTACCTCACCCCGATGACCGTGTTTGATACCTTCGGCATTGTGTCCGGTATCAGCAATGGCCACGTGCCCGCCTCGTATCTCCTGGCGCTGGCTGGCGTCATGTTTACCGCCATCAGCTACGGCAAGCTGGTACGGCAGTTCCCGGAAGCGGGCTCCGCGTATACCTACACGCAGAAATCGATCGGACCTCACCTGGGCTTTATGGTTGGCTGGTCATCGCTGCTGGACTATCTCTTCCTGCCGATGATTAACGTGCTGCTGGCGAAAATCTACCTTTCCGCGCTGTTCCCTGACGTCCCGCCGTGGGTCTGGGTGGTGGGGTTTGTGACCATCCTGACGCTGGCGAACCTGAAGAGCGTGAATCTGGTCGCCAACTTTAACACCCTGTTTGTGCTGGTGCAGGTCGCGATCATGGTGGTGTTTGTCATCCTCGTGGTGCATGGCCTGCACAAGGGGGAGGGCGTCGGCACCGTCTGGTCGCTCCAGCCGTTTATCAGCGAGAACGCCCACCTGATCCCGATTATTACCGGCGCGACGATCGTCTGCTTCTCTTTCCTCGGCTTCGACGCGGTCACCACGCTGTCGGAAGAGACGCCAAACGCGGCGCGGGTGATCCCCAAAGCCATTTTCCTGACCGCACTGTACGGTGGGCTGATATTCATTGTTGCCTCGTTTTTCATGCAGCTCTTTTTCCCAACGATCGCGCGCTTCAAGAACCCGGACGCCGCGCTGCCGGAAATTGCGCTGTACGTGGGCGGCAAGCTCTTCCAGTCGGTGTTTCTTTGCACCACGTTTGTCAATACGCTTGCTTCAGGCCTGGCCTCGCAGGCCAGCGTCTCACGCCTGCTTTACGTGATGGGGCGTGATAACGTCTTTCCGGAGCGGGTGTTTGGCTACGTGCATCCGAAATGGCGTACGCCGGCCCTGAACGTCATTATGGTAGGGATAGTGGCCCTGTCAGCCCTGTACTTTGACCTCGTAACCGCGACGGCGCTGATCAACTTCGGTGCGCTGGTGGCGTTTACGTTTGTTAACCTGTCGGTGTACAACCATTTCTGGCGGCGCCAGGGGCTGAACAAAACGTGGAAAGATCGGTTCCACTATCTTCTGCTGCCGCTCGTGGGTGCCGTCACGGTCGGCGTGCTGTGGATAAACCTCGAAGCGACCTCCCTGACGCTTGGCCTCATCTGGGCGGCTCTGGGGATCCTTTACCTGACATGGCTCACGCGCCGTTTCCGAAAACCGCCTCCGCAGTTTGAGGCCGGCAAGATAGAGCAGGCCTGGGACTCCTGAACGAGAAACGGCACCAGTTCGCTGGTGCCGTTTTTATGGATATCAGCCCGCCCGCATGTTATCTCAAACGCTGATGCAGACTTGCCCCCACCAGCAGCGCGGCACAGAGCATCAGCGCAATAAACCCGCCCACGCCGTTCCAGCCGTAGCTATGCCAGAACACGCCGCCGAGCGTCCCGGCGATGCTGGAGCCCAGATAATAGCTAAACAGATAAAGCGACGACGCCTGGCCTTTGGCACGACGGGCGCGCGGGCCAATCCAGCTGCTGGCGACCGAGTGGGCGGCGAAGAACCCGGCTGAGAAGAGCAGCATCCCGGCAAAAATCAGCCACAGGGAGGAGAAGAGCGTCAGCAGCAGGCCGAGCAGCATGAGTGCCGTAAAGAACAACATGACGGGACCGCGTCCGTAGCGCGCGGTCATCGCGCCGGCTTTTGGTGAGCTCCACGTGCCGGTCAAATAAGCAACCGAGAGTAAACCGACAACGGCCTGGTTCAAATGCCACGGTGAGAGCATCAGCCGATAGCCAATATAGTTAAACAGCGTGACGAAGGCGCCCATCAGCAGGAAGCCCATCAGAAACAGGCGCGGCAGCCCTTTGTCGCGCCAGTGCAGGCGGAAGTTGATAAACAGCGTTTTCGGGCGCAGCGATGTCGGGCGAAAATGGCGCGATTCCGGCAGAATTTTCCAGAACATCAGCGCGGAGGCCAGCGCGAAACACCCAATCACCGCCAGGGCAATTCGCCAGCTAAAGAAGTCCGTGAATACCCCGCTCAGCAGACGTCCGCTCATCCCGCCAATAGAGTTCCCGCTGATGTAAAGCCCCATCGAGAAGGCAACAAAGCTCGGGTGGATCTCTTCACTCAGATAGGTCATCCCGACCGCCGCCACGCCGCTAAGCGAGAGCCCAATCAGCGCGCGCATCACCAGAATGCCGTGCCAGCTGGTCATCATGGTCGAGAGTAGCGTGCAGACCGAGGCCAGCATCAGCGCCGTCACCATAACCGGTTTACGGCCAATGGCGTCGGACAGCGGCCCGGTAAAGAGCAGGCCAATCGCCAGCATGCCGGTTGAAATAGAGAGCGAAATGCTGCTGCTGGCAGGCGATACGCCAAACTCATGGGAGAGGACGGGCAGGATCGGCTGAACGCAATAGAGCAGGGCGAAGGTGGCCAGACCGGCGGAAAAGAGCGCCAGCGTGACGCGCATAAATTGGGGGGTACCACGTTTAATGAACTGAACCGGCTGCGATGCTGGAGGTAAATCATTGATATCGCTTGCCGGATCGATATCAACAGTAGTTGTACGACTCACACAGTTTCCTTGCTTAAACATCCCCGTGATTTCTGGTGACGGGTATGACCACCTCTTCAGGGTAGGAAAATGTAAATATTCTGTCTAATATATTAATAATCTCAAATGATACTTTATAAATATGAATATCGAGCTGCGTCATCTTCGCTATTTTGTCGCCGTCGCCGAAGAGCTGCATTTTGGCCGCGCGGCGGCGCGGCTGAATATCTCTCAGCCACCGTTAAGCCAGCAGATCCAGATCCTAGAGCAGCAGGTTGGCGCGCGCCTTCTGGCCCGCACTAACCGCAGCGTGAGCCTGACGGCGGCGGGTAAGCAGTTCCTGATCGACAGCCGACAAATTCTGAGCATGGTCGATGAGGCCGCTGCCCGGGCAGAGCGGCTCTATCTCGGTGAAGCCGGCGAGCTGCGCATCGGGTTTACCTCATCGGCACCGTTTATCAGCGCCGTCTCAGAAACCCTTTCGTCATTCCGCCGCCACTTTCCGGATGTTCATATCCAGACGCGCGAAATCAACACCCGCGAGCAGATTGCGCCGCTGAATGAGGGGGCGCTTGATCTGGGGCTGATGCGTAACACCCAGCTCCCGGACACGCTGGCGTGGGAGGTGATCCTGCGCGAGCCGCTGATGGCGATGATCCCGCACGATCACCCGCTGGCGTCGCGTCCGGCGGTGTCGCTGGCGGAGCTGGCAAAAGAGCCGTTCGTCTTTTTTGACCCGCAGGTCGGAACGGGGCTGTATGACGATATCCTGGGGCTGATGCGCCGCTACGATCTTGCCCCGGTCATTACCCAGGAGGTGGGGGAAGCGATGACCATTATCGGTCTGGTCGCCGCCGGGCTGGGCGTGTCTATTCTTCCGGCCTCCTTTAAGCGGGTACAATTGCGCGAAATGCGCTGGGTGACCATCGCCGAAGAGGACGCCGTTTCAGAGATGTGGCTGGTGTGGTCAAAGCATCGCGAACAGAGCCATGCCGCACAGCGATTCAAACACCAGCTCATCAGCGCCTCTGCCGGGCGACATTTACTGGAAAAAGGGGGCAAAAATGTGCGGTAAATCACATGGCTAAGTAAATATTTGACGACGGACAGGGAAGTGCTTCACCATAGCAAACAGTTTATTTCGAAGCTCGAAAATAAGGGAGTACGAGGTGGTTGCTGATAGTCAGCCAGGGCATATCGATCAGATTAAGCAGACCAACGCTGGCGCGGTATATCGCCTGATTGATCAGCTTGGTCCGGTTTCGCGTATCGATCTATCGCGCCTGGCACAGCTGGCACCTGCCAGTATCACCAAGATTGTCCGCGAGATGCTGGAAGCACACCTGGTCCAGGAGACGGAAATTCAGGAGCCGGGCAGCCGTGGCCGTCCGGCCGTCGGGCTGGTGGTTGAAACAGAAGCATGGCACTACCTGTCACTGCGCATCAGCCGCGGGGAGATCTTCCTCGCGCTGCGCGATCTGAGCAGCAAGCTGGTGGTGGAAGACCGGCTTGAGCTGCCGCTCAACGCGGAGGAACCGCTCCTCGACGCCATTGTCTCGCACATCGATCGCTTCTTTATCCGCCATCAGCAGCGGCTTGAACGCCTGACGGCGATTGCCATCACCATGCCGGGGATCATAGATACCGAAAACGGTATTGTTCACCGCATGCCGTTTTACGACGATGTCAAAGAGATGCCGCTGGGCGAGGTGCTGAAAAACCATACCGGCGTGCCGGTCTATATTCAGCATGACATCAGCGCCTGGACGATGGCGGAGGCGCTGTTTGGCGCATCGCGCGGGGCGCGGGACGTGATTCAGGTCGTCATCGACCATAACGTCGGCGCGGGCGTGATCACCGACGGACGCCTTCTTCACGCCGGAAGCAGCAGCCTGGTGGAAATCGGCCACACCCAGGTCGACCCATACGGCAAGCGCTGCTACTGCGGCAACCACGGCTGTCTGGAGACCATTGCCAGCGTGGAGAGCGTGCTGGAGCTGGCGCAGGTTCGGCTTAGTCAGTCCATGAGCTCCTCGCTGCATGGACAACCCCTGACGGTCGATTCCCTGTGCGCCGCCGCGCGCCAGGGCGATCTGCTGGCGAAAGATATCATTACCGGGGTAGGAAATAACGTTGGCCGCATTCTGGCGATCATGGTGAACCTCTTCAACCCGCAGAAAATTCTGATTGGCTCGCCGCTCAGCCAGGCGGCGGAGATCCTCTTCCCGGCGATCTCGGCCTGTATCCATCAGCAGTCGCTTCCCGCCTACAGCAAAAATATTGCGGTTGAAAGCACCCAGTTTTCTAACCAGGGCACGATGGCAGGCGCGGCGCTGGTCAAAGATGCAATGTATAACGGCTCGCTGTTGATCCGCCTGTTACAGGGTTAATTCTTATCCGCAGATGTACGAAAAATTGCGCTATCTCAAGCCGGATAGCGCACGCATCCCGTAGACTTCCTCCACTGAATTATTTACCTGGTTTATATTTCGAAGCATACCCAAGAGGTGGAGTGAGTCATGCTTAAGCGTTTCTTTGTAACTGGTACAGATACCTCTGTCGGCAAGACCGTCGTATCACGCGCATTGCTGCAGGCACTCGCAGCAAGCGGTAAACGCGTGGCAGGGTACAAACCGGTCGCAAAAGGGAGTAAAGAGACGCCAGAGGGATTGCGTAATAAAGACGCCCTGGTGCTGCAAAGCGTCTCGTCGCTGGAACTGCCTTATCACGCGGTTAATCCCATTGCGTTAAGCGAAGAGGAGAGCAGCGTAGCGCACAGCGGCCTGATTAATTATCCCCTGTTGTCCGACGGTCTGGCGAGCCTGAGCGCGAAGGTTGATCACGTGGTGGTCGAAGGGACGGGCGGCTGGCGCAGCCTGATGAATGATTTGCGCCCGCTGTCTGAGTGGGTCGTGCAGGAGCAGCTTCCGGTGGTGATGGTGGTGGGGATCCAGGAAGGGTGCATCAACCACGCGCTGCTGACGGCCCAGGCAATTGCCAATGACGGTCTGCCGCTGATTGGCTGGGTAGCAAACCGCATCAACCCGGGCCTGGCGCACTACGCTGAAATCATCGACGTGCTGAGCGCCAAACTGCCCGGGCCGCTGGTGGGTGAACTGCCGTATCTGCCTCGCGCCGAGCAGCGCGAGCTAGCGCAGTACATCGATCTCTCTGCCCTCGGTGGCGTGTTGACCGTAGATCGAGTCGTGGCGTAACGTCCGCGACAGCACGGACGCCACCACGCAGGCGACCAGCAAGCCGGGCAGTAAAAAATACTGTCCGGTCATTTCACAGACCATCAGCGCCGACATAATCGGCGCATGCGTGGTCGCGGCGAGTAGCGTGGCCATGCCTGCCAGCCCCAGCAAGATTGCCGTCTCAGAACCCGGCAGCCACAGCGCGAAAAGCTGCGCAAACAGCATGCCTGAAGCCATTCCGACAAACAGCGTGGGCGTAAACACCCCGCCCGGCGCACCCGATCCGCTGCTCGCCAGCACCGCCAGTAATTTGCAGATAAATACCCCGGCAATCACCGACAGCAGCGGCGGCGCGAGCAGAAAAGCCTGAACCACGCTGTAGCCATTCCCCCACACCTTCGGCGTGAGGAGGGACAGCAGCCCGACGAGTAAACCGCCGAGCGCCAGCTGCCATGGCGGCGAAAGCTTAAGGCGCAGAAACAGTCCGTGGCTTAAATCCATCAGCCACATCAGCAGCGGCCCGCAGAGACCCGCCAGCAGGCCCATGGCGAGCAGCAGACCATAATCCGTTGCGGCGAGGATACCGCTCAGATGAACCTCGTAAAGCGTTCCGGCTCCGGGGGCCAGGAGCTGCGTCGTGAGAAGCGCCACCACCGCCGCGATAACCACCGGGCCGAGCGAGGCCAGCATCAGCGTGCCAAACAGGATCTCCGCAATAAACAGGCTTCCGGCTAAGGGCGCATGGTAGGCGCTGGCCATGCCGGCGGCGGCACCGCAGGCTATCCATAATTTCCATTCGGATTTGGGCGTAAAGCGCCGGGCGAAAAACGAGGCGGCGAGGGCGGCAAGCAGGATCATCGCCCCTTCACGCCCGATGGCGCTCCCGCTGGCCACGACCAGCAGCGAAGCAAGGGATTTCACCAGGCTGGCGCCATAGTCAAACTGGCCGTCGCCGGTCTCCAGCGCTTCCATATAATCGGTGGGGGCGTGAGGCCGCTGCGCGTTCAGACGCTGCCATCCCCAGAGCAGCAGCCCTGCCGCCAGGCCGCCCAGCGCGGGCGTCAGCGCGCGCCGCCAGGGGGAGAGCGACGCGGCGGCATTCACCAGGCTTCCGCTGTCGTTGCTGAGCAGCAGCCACTCCAGCAGGTACATGCTGTGGCGAAATACCGCAACCGCCAGCGCGGCCAGCACGCCGGTGACGGTGGCAATCAGCAGTCGACGAAACATCGCGCGGATGTCGGGGTAAACATGAAGACGTTGCATGAGTTGTAATTCTACGTGGTCGATACGGTATCAGGCACAATTCTGAATTTACATGCAATCTCTTTTTTTGACGATATTCCCTCAATATCATCGATATATGCAGGATTTATATCCACAGCCTGCGGTAGCTATCACAATATCAAGCACAAATTCACGGATGAAATATATGGGCGCTGACTCCTTCCTTACCGGCTATGTTGCGGGTATTGAGAACGAACTTTCTCTTTTTAAAAACAATGAACTCATCACCCAGGAGTACCGGCAGTTCGTGCGCGAGTGGGCGCGCGCCAGCCATGTTTCCGGCATGCTGGGTGGCCCCACGCTGGAGATGGAACGCATTATTGCCCTGAATGGCATGG
>NZ_JBLKDA010000034.1:0-39576 GCF_047530215.1 Enterobacter sp. 01-M-03-SI-ECC | reverse complement strand
TCTCTGGACCTAAAACATCAATCATTCGGACTCCAACGACTAGTCTAAAAACTAGTATTAAGACTATCACTAACTTAAGTGATACCAACTGTCTGGAGATTCAGGGGGCCAGTCTATACATTTTCACCTTGTCTTACGTCACGAATGCCACTTTCAATAACCTTCATATGAGCTGTGTCCTTATTCGAGATGGTTCAGCTAAAAGCTTGAACAGGTTTTTATCTTCACAAGGGGCCCAAAGTTACCTGTTTTCACTAATTCGCGCACTATGATGATCGAAATGTCCGTTTCTGGCTCAGGGCTGCTGTTGCAGCCCTCACACCAGATGTAGCTACATTGCCAATATTAAATCGCTAATGGATAAAATTTTTCCCAGTTATAACTTATCCTGGCTAATGTCAATTCTCCGACGACATCTCCGTAATCGCTTTCCTGACGTTTCAAAAAAAACTCACGCAACGTTCCGGGCATAAAAGCAGCGCTGTAGCGCAGGATCGTGCTGTGCCAGAATGGCGCCGGTAATGGACTTCTGCTATGGCGCTTCAGCAACTCAGCTTTCCAGTTAGACTCCAGAACTTTCTCGCAGAATGATTGACGCATGGCTACCGCTGGCTCATCTGGGATACCCGCCAGTAACAACTGGCTGGGCAAAGCGATTAAGCGAAGGTGCCTGATCGCAATTTTTTTCGAATGATATCCAGACCAGATATTTTTCAACTGATCCACTTTCGAGGGTAATCGCTCGTTTGCCTTATAGAGTGGCAGAGTCAGCGGTAAGAAGGTGAAATGAAAACTGTGTGCTGGCTGGATGTCGGCGAGTGGATCGCCCTTTGTGAGCTCGTTCAGTTCATCAATTAGCTGCGAGACCGAAAGTGGCATACGCGGTTTTATGCCTGTTGCCAGAGCGAGTTTTACCGGGTCGTAGTAGTTTTCCTCTCTGATTTGCCCGATTCCAGCATTATCTTCCCATATCCCAATGGTATTTGAATTTGTTGAACGGTATATGTCTGGCAAGCTAACGGATTTCATGATCGGCCTTATAGGATATTGGACACAGGCTATAAATTGCAGTTTTATGAGATATTTTAGGCCATTCTATAACTATTTCAGCGCTGATTAGCACTTGAGACAGGATTCTATCTCTGCTTATTTTCCCCCTCAAAGGGCAAGTTGTTGAACCACGCGAACATGCGGGACGTCCTGATGTTCAGCAATTGAATGCCGGAGGTAGCGGGTCGGCGTTGTTCCCGTGTATTGGCGGAAGAAGACAATAAAGGCACTGTCGCTGACAAATTCTAGCTGCTGTGCAACCTGACTTAGCGACAACCCCTCACACAACATTTCCATTGCTTTCAGCAGCCTCCACTGTTGCCTCCAGTTCTGATAACTCATTCCCGTTTCCCGGATAAATATACGGCTTACCGTGCGTTCACATGCACCGACCTTCTGGACTAATTGTCCCGGACGTGGGGGTAACTCGCCCTTACGGATCTTGTCCAGCCAGGTATTCAGGCGAATATCCGAGGGAAACCGTAACGTCCAGTTTTCGTGATGGGCATTTTTTATTTCTTCACAAAAAACATTGATTAGACTGCTTTGTCGTTCTGTGGGCATTCCCCATGGCCAGAATGCCATCCGTTCGATTACCTCAAAGAACAGGGGATTAACTTCAACAATCTGCAGAGGTAAAGCAGATAGAGCCAGGCCCTGAACCTGTATTGTGAACAGGCCGGAGCAGCTGGAGCGCTGTTTGGATTAGTCTACTATATGTTGCTGGGAATGACGCTGGGGCTTGCCGGTATCGTGCAGCAGCTCGGATTAGTTCTGACAGCTTGTGCAGTAACAGCCTGTTTTTGCAGCCTTTCGCGCCACTAAGCGTGCGGGCAAACCCATTCAGCCAAGCGCTAATAGCGTAGCGCGTAATTTCTCTGCGCCACCGTAAAGAGCATGTCCACCGATCATATGCTCCGTGCCATTAACCGTCGCCAGCAGTGCAGGGACTCCCCGGATACCTCGCTGATCCATAAGGCGCTTCACTTCCGCGATCCTCGCGTCCGTGATATGCCGCAGCGCCTTATCGGTATCAAGCGCCAGGATAACCTGTTCATGCTTTAACGCGAGGTTGTTTTTTCCGGCCCAGTCCTCAACGATATCACCCACCACGTCAGGTCTCGAGGTGTCTCGCCCCTCAACATAGCGGGCATGCTGTAGCGTATGAAGAAGTTGTGGCTCGGCCGACGGGGTGATGTCACGAACCATGGTCAGAGCACGATTCATAAACGTCGAATCAAACCGCGTGCCGGTCAGCAGAAGCTGATGATAGCGCTCGCTGAAAGGCTGCCCGGTGAGTGAAGCGATGCGCCGATCGTTGGACCAGGCGTACTCCGCCCATTCCGCAGTGATGTCCCGGGCCCCCTCATCGCTGAAAAGCCCGCTGGGCATGAGCTCAAGTTGATCAGCGTGGTGTTGTGCAAGGTAACTCAGCGCCGGCGCGCTGGCGTAGCACCAGCCGCAAAGTGGATCAAATAAATACTGCAGCTTCTCAAAATGCATGTTGCCTCCTTCATAACGGAATAGCGCCATCATAATGCGTTTGAACCTCGTTAAAAACGGGCGTTCAGTGAATGCAGTGTTGCGTAAAATGAGCGAATCGCGGTGAATCAAAGGCTAAACGTGAATCATGACTTAAGCCGGTATACCCACGATTTTATTATCTGACCGGCAGTCGTCGTGACGTCTACCGGCACTCGCTCATATTCAGCCCCTTCAAACCGATCGAGTACATCCCAGTGATTATGCAAATTTGCTGAAGTGAAAATAAAACCCTGAACACGATTACCTGAGTGATCCAGTACGATCCCTGGATACCCCATCTCTGCCCCCCAGCCTTTATTTAACAGAGACCCGCCAACGTGTCCTTCCTGCCACGACCCACCGATATTCTCAAGAATATGCGCATTAGGTCGGCCTGGGCCGAGCGTCCCGTACACGAACAAACTCTCCATTATTCCTCCGATAACATGATGAAAATTAAATGGTTGTTTATGTCGATTTTGAGTTGGGGACGAGGGCCTGACAAATCATTTGTTCTCACACCATGCGTGAATTATTATCACGCGTATGATGTTTGAACGCCTCCCACCCTTGCAAACGCTTCGGGCTTTTGAAGCCACTGCCCGGCTCTCCAGCATGACGCTGGCGGCAGCGGAGCTGCACGTTACGCACGGCGCGATAAGCCGGCAAATCCGGAAGCTCGAAGAGCATCTGGGGGTAAAGCTATTTCACAGACTGACGCGACAGATAATCCTGACGGAGGAGGGGGCTGAATTCCACCCTGCGGTTACCCGCCTTCTGGGTGATTTAATGAGAGAGTCCGAGCGTTTACGCGCAAGGCTCCCGGCAAAAAGTTTGCGTATCAGCACAACGGTGTCATTCGCCAGTAAGTGGCTGGCCCCGCGTCTCAGCCGCTTCAGGCAGCGGTATCCTGAACTCGATATTCAGCTCGATGTTACTGACGTTAACGTGGATCTTAACGATGGTCTGGTCGATGCCGCAATTCGCTATGGCCTGGGCAATTATCCGGAGGTCTGCTCTGAGCGAATCTTGAGTGAAACAGTCACCCCTGTCTGTAGCCCTGACTTTCTTCAGGAACATAACGGTCTGAAAGAAATTAAGGATCTTTCAAACTGCGTGCTGCTTCATGAGTACAGAATGCTGGCGAACTGGGAGGCATGGTTTGAAATGGCCGGAGAAAGCACTTTCAGCGACCATCAGGGAACCTTGTGGACGCTTGGCAGCATGGCGACCGAAGCCGCTATACGCGGCGAGGGTGTGGCTCTGGGAAGGAGTGTACTGACTGCAGATGATGTCGCTGCCGGAAGGCTTGTTGTTCCGTTTCCGCAATACAAACTTAAAGCCGAACGGGGATACGATTTAGTTTACCGGTTCGATGATAAGGATTCTTTTAAAATACGAACGCTAAAGCAATGGCTGTTCGAAGAAATAAGCCTGCTGAAAGATACGGACAGCTAAAAAGCCGTAAGCAGTTATCTCCTTACGGCTTTGGAACAGATAATGATTATTCCGGCCATCAGGCCGCTTTCACTGCCCTGATTTTTTTGGTGTCGGCCACATCGGATTCTGTATTATCCGCTGCAGCGGGGGCATTGAGATCGGGAAGCTTGCTGGTACGCAGAATATGCTGCACGGTCTCTTTCTGCTCGGCGAAATACAGGCCAAGATTTTCAGCCTGCGTTTCATCCATCTGCATACCGCTTTGCAACAGCCAGTCGGTGAACGCGTCTGCCATATCGAGCAGCTTGTCGTGAGCGTCAGCCTCTTTCTTGCTGGCAAATGTCATTTTCTCTTCACCTTTTCTTACGACAACATATTTTATTTCAACAGCCATTATGCGCACCTCATACTGTAATTATATACAGTATAGCAGCTCCGGGTTTATGTTGCAGCTAAAAAATGCGTACAGTTCTAGCGAGCAGGGGGCGCATTCGAAAAGCGTGCGCTGATCGCATCACGTTCATAGCCCTGCGGCTGGGTCAGTATCTGGTATAAATCGGGGCGGCGACCGTGGATCCAGCGCCGTCCGGTGCTCATCGCAAGCAGGCTTAAATCCAGTTCAGCGCTCACCATCGCATCCTCTGCTGCCCAGGTTTCATTCACGATCCTTCCGTAAGGATCGAGGATCATGGCATTGCCCGTGCGCACTTCGTCGTCGTCAGCACCGACACCGTTGCTGAAGAGAAGAAACAGTCCGTTGTCGTGCGCGCGGGCAGGCAGCCAGCGCATAAGCCACTCCCGACCGCTTGGACCTTTAAATGCGGCGGTAATAGGGGAGTCAATCAGCTGGAAGGTGGGTATTGCCTGGGACGCTGGCAGGGAAGACGTCATCCGTGACAATTTCATTGCTAGCGTAGCGGCTGCGTTTCTGGGCCAGCCATGCTGCGCCGCCATGCCCCAGGCGCCTGACCGTACTGACGCTTAAAGCTGCGGTTGAAGGACTGCTGGGAGTCAAAGCCCAGCGCGATCGCCACGTTCAGAATGGGCTCGTCGCTGCGGGTTAAGCGCTCCATCGATCTTTGTAGCTTCTGCGCGCGGATATACCCGGCAAGGGGATAGCCCGTATGTTCCTTAAACAAACGCTGAAGATGCCATTTCGAATAGCCGGAGCGCCTGGCGACGGACTCAATGTCCAGACGGCTGTCCAGGTTGTTGTCGATCCAGTCGAGTAAATCATGCATAAATGCGCCAGTGTTCATCGGGTTACTCCCACGCAGCATAGTAAAAGTATCTTTATCTGTTGCATTTAAAGGTGGCGCGTTTTTGCAGTAATTGCAAGTTTTATTGTTGCATTTAAATCCCTGGCCGAAACGGGTCTTTTCACATCCGCTCAAATAGCACATAAAGTGCAACAATTATTCTTGCACTTAGTTAAGCGCCTTCCTACAATCGCCGCGAATAGTGTATTCGCAACTGTTACAGTTTTGTGGCGATGAACGACACAAATGGCCTTAAGACAGCTCCCGGACAAAGGAAGTGGCGCGGTGCCTCCTGCTGCGTCTTGCCCGGCGGCGACAATTATCGGAATAAAAATAATGAGCCTGCAAAAAACCTGGGGTAACTCTCCACTGAGCGCGCTGGGGGCACTGTTGCTCTCCGCGCTGCTCGTCGGGTGCGATAACAGCGTCGCGCAAAACGCCGCGCCGCCTGCGCCAGCCGTGAGTGCCGCTGACGTGGTGGTGAAATCGATTAGCCAGTGGGATAGTTTTAACGGCCGGATTGAAGCGGTGGAGAGCGTTCAGCTGCGTCCGCGCGTGTCCGGCTACATTGATAAGGTGAATTACACCGACGGTCAGGAAGTGAAAAAGGGCGAGGTGCTGTTCACCATTGATGACCGAACCTATCGCGCGGCGCTGGAACAGGCGCAGGCGAATCTGGCGAGAGCCAAAACGCAGGCAAGCCTCGCGCAAAGTGAGGCAAACCGTACCGATAAGCTGGTCAATACCAACGTCGTCTCCCGCGAAGAGTGGGAGCAACGTCGTTCGGCCGCCACGCAGGCACAGGCCGATATCCGCGCCGCGCAGGCGGCAGTCGACGCCGCGCAGCTCAACCTGGACTTCACCAAAGTCACCGCGCCTATCGACGGTCGCGCCAGCCGGGCGCTGATCACCAGCGGGAACCTGGTGACGGCGGGGGACACCGCCAGCGTCCTCACCACGCTGGTCTCGCAGAAGACGGTCTACGTCTACTTTGACGTAGACGAGTCGACCTATCTTCACTACCAAAACCTGGCCCGCAGCGGGCAGGGGGCGTCCAGCAACCACACGGCGCTTCCGGTTGAGATTGGCCTGACGGGCGAAGAGGGCTATCCCCATCAGGGCAAAGTGGACTTCCTGGATAACCAGCTCACGCCGAGCACAGGCACCATCCGCATGCGCGCGCTGCTGGATAACGCGCAGCGTCAGTTCACGCCGGGACTGTTTGCCCGCGTACGCCTGCCGGGCAGCGCGGAGTTCAAAGCCACGCTTATCGACGACAAGGCGGTGCTGACCGATCAGGATCGTAAATACGTGTATATCGTGGATAAAGAGGGGAAAGCGCAGCGCCGCGACATCACGCCGGGGCGTCTGGCAGACGGTTTACGCATCGTGCGGCAGGGGCTGAACCCTGGCGACAAAGTCATCGTCGAGGGTTTACAGAAAGTGTTTATGCCGGGTATGCCGGTTAACGCGAAAACCGTTGCCATGACCGCCAGCGCCGCCCTCAACTGATCCCTTGACCTGAGAATCCAACCCATGGACTTTTCCCGCTTTTTCATCGACAGGCCGATTTTTGCCGCCGTCCTGTCGATTCTGATTTTTATCACAGGATTGATCGCCATCCCGCTGCTGCCGGTGAGCGAATACCCTGACGTCGTGCCGCCAAGCGTGCAGGTGCGCGCGGAGTACCCGGGCGCCAACCCGAAAGTGATTGCCGAAACCGTGGCGACGCCGCTGGAAGAGGCAATCAACGGCGTTGAGAACATGATGTACATGAAGTCCGTCGCGGGCTCCGACGGCGTGCTGGTGACCACCGTCACCTTCCGTCCGGGAACGGACCCGGATCAGGCGCAGGTTCAGGTGCAAAACCGCGTCGCGCAGGCCGAAGCCCGTCTGCCGGAAGACGTAAGGCGTCTGGGCATTACCACCCAGAAGCAGTCCCCGACGCTGACGCTGGTAGTGCATCTGTTCTCGCCTGGCGGTAAGTACGACTCCCTGTATATGCGCAACTACGCCACGCTGAAGGTGAAGGACGAGCTGGCGCGCCTGCCCGGCGTCGGCCAGATCCAGATTTTCGGCTCCGGCGAGTACGCGATGCGCGTCTGGCTGGATCCCAACAAGGTGGCGGCCCGCGGGCTGACCGCGTCGGACGTGGTGACGGCGATGCAGGAGCAGAACGTGCAGGTCTCCGCCGGACAGCTTGGCGCCGAGCCGCTGCCGAAGGAGAGCGATTTCCTGATCTCCATTAACGCCCAGGGCCGTCTGCATACCGAAGACGAGTTCGGCAATATTGTCCTGAAAACGACGCAGGACGGTACGGTTGTCCGCCTGCGCGACGTGGCGCGTATTGAAATGGGGTCCGGCAGCTATGCGCTGCGTTCCCAGCTGAACAATAAAGACGCGGTCGGGATTGGTATCTTCCAGTCTCCGGGGGCGAACGCCATCGATCTCTCCAACGCGGTGCGCGCGAAAATGGACGAACTGTCCACGCGCTTCCCGGCGGACATGAAGTGGGCAGCGCCTTACGATCCGACCGTCTTCGTGCGCGACTCCATCCGCGCGGTCGTGCAAACGCTGCTGGAAGCGGTAGTGCTGGTGGTGCTGGTGGTGATCCTGTTCCTGCAGACCTGGCGCGCGTCGATCATTCCGCTGATTGCGGTGCCGGTGTCGGTGGTGGGTACCTTTAGCATTCTTTATCTGCTGGGCTTCTCGCTGAATACCCTCAGCCTGTTCGGGCTGGTGCTGGCTATCGGCATCGTGGTGGATGACGCCATCGTGGTGGTGGAAAACGTCGAGCGCAATATCGAAGAGGGGCTTGCGCCGCTTGCGGCTGCGCACCAGGCGATGCGCGAAGTGTCCGGGCCGATTATCGCGATTGCGCTGGTGCTGTGCGCGGTGTTTGTGCCGATGGCGTTTCTCTCCGGCGTTACCGGCCAGTTCTACAAACAGTTTGCGGTGACGATCGCGATATCTACGGTGATTTCAGCGATTAACTCGCTGACGCTCTCTCCGGCGCTGGCGGCACTGCTGTTAAAGCCGCACGGCGCGCCGAAAGATTTCCCGACCCGGCTTATCGATCGTCTGTTCGGCTGGATTTTCCGTCCGTTTAACCGCTTTTTCCACCGCAGCTCGAACGGCTATCAGGGGCTGGTGGGCAAAACGCTGGGACGACGCGGCGCGGTATTCGTGGTTTATCTGCTGCTGCTTTGTGCCGCAGGCGTCATGTTTAAAGCGGTGCCCGGCGGGTTTATTCCGACGCAGGACAAGCTTTACCTGATCGGCGGCGTGAAAATGCCGGAAGGCTCTTCGCTGGCGCGCACCGACGCGGTGATCCGCAAGATGAGCGAAATCGGGATGAATACCGAAGGCGTGGACTATGCGGTCGCATTCCCGGGGCTGAACGCGCTGCAGTTCACCAACACGCCGAATACCGGTACGGTCTTCTTTGGCCTGAAGCCGTTCGATCAGCGTAAGCATACTGCGGCGGAAATTAACGCCGAGATCAACGCGAAAATCGCGCAAATCCAGCAGGGCTTTGGCTTCTCCATTCTGCCGCCGCCGATTTTGGGGCTGGGGCAAGGGTCAGGCTATTCGCTGTACATTCAGGATCGCGGTGGTCTGGGCTATGGCGCGCTGCAAAATGCGGTGAACACCATGTCCGGCGCGATTATGCAGACGCCGGGGATGCACTTCCCGATCTCCACCTACCAGGCTAACGTTCCGCAGCTGGACGTGCAGGTCGACCGCGACAAGGCGAAAGCGCAGGGCGTGTCGCTGACCGATCTTTTCGGAACGCTGCAAACCTATCTGGGCTCGTCGTACGTGAATGACTTTAACCAGTTCGGACGCACCTGGCGCGTGATGGCGCAGGCCGACGGGCAGTTCCGCGACAGCGTGGAAGATATTGCCAGCCTGCGCACCCGTAACAGCCAGGGCGAAATGGTGCCGATTGGCAGCATGGTGAAAATCACGACCACCTACGGGCCGGATCCGGTGATCCGCTACAACGGTTACCCGGCGGCGGACCTGATTGGCGATGCCGACCCGCGCGTGCTCTCATCCGCGCAGGCGATGACGCAGCTGGACGCGATGTCTAAGCAGATCCTGCCGAACGGGATGAACATTGAATGGACGGACCTGAGCTTCCAGCAGGCCACGCAGGGCAATACGGCGCTGATCGTCTTCCCGGTCGCGGTGCTGCTGGCGTTCCTGGTCCTGGCGGCGCTGTATGAAAGCTGGACGCTGCCGCTGGCGGTGATCCTCATTGTGCCGATGACCATGCTCTCCGCGCTGTTTGGCGTCTGGCTGACCGGAGGCGATAACAACGTGTTCGTGCAGGTGGGGCTGGTGGTACTGATGGGGCTGGCCTGTAAAAACGCCATTCTTATCGTCGAGTTTGCCCGCGAGCTGGAAATTCAGGGGAAAGGGATTATGGAGGCCGCGCTGGAGGCATGCCGCCTGCGCTTACGCCCGATTGTGATGACCTCCATCGCCTTTATCGCCGGGACCATTCCGCTGATCCTCGGCCACGGCGCGGGTGCAGAAGTGCGCGGCGTCACCGGGATCACCGTGTTCTCCGGGATGCTGGGCGTAACGCTGTTTGGCCTGTTCCTGACGCCGGTGTTCTACGTGACGCTGCGTAAATTCGTGACGCGCGGGAAAAAAGAGGAAAGGGAAGTGCTGCCCGCGTAGGGACGCTCTAGATAATAAAAAACCGCCTTCACGATGAAGGCGGTTTTTTTACATCAGAATGTAGGCCGGGTAAGCGTAGCGCCACCCGGCAAAATGGTTACGACGTCTTTTGATACTGGGCAATAAGCTCTGGGAGCGGATCGCATCCGCTGCTGTCGGCGTTTTTAACCTCTTCCAGCGCGCTTGCCACGGTATGGCGGGCGAGTACCGCCAGCGAAGCCTCCTCGGCCTCTTCGGAAATCGACTTGAAGTACCAGCAGGCGTTAGCGCTGACCACGCAGCGGGCCGGTACGTCAGGGCGCGACGCCCACAGCTTTTTATCTTCGATGACCGACAGGTAGATGTCGCGCAGGGTGATCTCTTCCGGCGGGCGGCCAAGATGAATGGAGCCGTTACGTCCTAGCGTGGAAACGATAATGCCGTCACGCGTCAGCGGAACCATCAATTTACGGATAAAGCTCGGGTTAGCTTCCAGGCCGTAGGCCAGAATGGCACTCGTCGAACGTTTTCCTAATTGCTCCGCCATCGCTACGCTGAGAACCATCTGCAAAGCTGTCGGGAAGCGGTAATCTAACATTTCTCTGTCCTGGGTCGCGGTGAATCTTGTTCTTTTTGGCACCGCAGAGGTGAATAAGCAATAAACAACAATATAACAAACAGGGGAATTTTTTTGAAGCAATCTGCGGCATTTGCGATCAAACACCCTGTTTCGGTTTAGCAAAACGTGCGGTTCTGGAAGCCAACGACATGTTTCCTCTTTAAATGGGTTTTATCAAAAAACGAGAGGCGGCGTCTCGGTCCGGAGCATTTGAAAACCAGAACCTCACTGAAAAGTGTGCCAACATCTTCTGAGTAATGTCCAGGTCCGGAGAATAAGGTGTTCGGAAAACTGTTGTTAAACTACATGCCAGGCTTACAAAATTTGTTAGCCTACGATAAAAGCTGGCTAAAACAGGATGTTAAAGCCGGGTTATCCGTTGCGGCTGTCGCGCTGCCCGTTGCGATTGCCTATGCCGAGCTGGCGGGGGTAGGGGCAATCGTAGGGCTGTACTCCTGCGTGTTACCGATGATCGCGTATGCCCTGTTTGGTTCTTCCCGTCAGCTTATTGTGGGTCCTGATGCTACAACCTGCGCGGTGATTGCGGCCGTCGTATTTCCCCTTTCTGCGGGCAATCCCGAACTGCACTGGCAGCTGACGATCGTCATGACATTGATGATGGGCGGGTGGTGCCTGCTTGCCAGTAAATTTCGCCTGGGCGCGCTGGCCGATCTCCTTTCTCATCCCATTCTTACGGGTTTGCTTAATGGCGTTGCCGTGACGATTATTGTTGGGCAATTGGGCAAGGTGTTGGGGATCAAGCTTGAGCAGGCGCAGGTTATTGAAAAAATAATGGCCTTGCCAGGGCAAATTTCAGACAGCCATTTATTAACCGTAGCAATATCACTCTTTACGTTAATTATTTTAATCGTTATCAGGACGTACCGCAGCCAGTGGCCAGCACCGTTGATTGCCATTGTGTTAACAACGTTGCTGGTGTGGGCGACATCCGCGCAGCAGTATGGCATTGCCACAATTGGCGGGGATGGCTTCCAGTCTGGTTTGCCCGTTGTTCACTGGGGTGCGTTCCAGCCGGGACCGATGCGTGATTTAGTGATCCCGGCGCTGAACCTGGCGTTGGTCAGTTTTGTCAGTCTGATGCTGACCGCCCGCAGTTTCGCCGCGAAAAATGGCTATGAAATTAATGCTGACGCCGAGTTTCGGGCGCTGGGGATTGCGAACATTATGTCTGGGTTATCTCAGGGGTTTGCTATCAGCGGTGCCGATTCCCGAACCGCGGTGAATGATTCCGTCGGGGGAAAAAGCCAGCTGGTCTCCATCGTCGCCGCCTTCATCATCGGTATCGTGGTGGTCTTTTTCACTCGACCATTACAGTTTATTCCCGTTTCTGCGTTGGGCATTGTTCTCATGTATGCGTCGTGGTCATTGATTGATTTACGTGGATTATGGAACCTGAGGCGCAGAAATAAACAGGCATTTCGCCTGGCCTTTTTCACATTTGGCTGTGTGTTAATTATCGGCGTTATCCAGGGGATCGGCCTTGCGGTGCTGCTTGGCCTGCTGCAGTTCCTTCGAACAGTATTTCGTCCCTCTGAGCACCTGCTGGGTACTGACGAAGAGGGAATGATTCACTCGTTAGGCAATACAACTGATATTAAAATGGTCCCGGGCGTGCTGATGTATCGGTTTAACTCACCGTTGACCTATTTTAATGTGGCCTATTTTAAACGTCGGGTATTGAACCTGGTTGATGGCGCAATATTACAACCTAAGTGGGTGGTCATTGATGCCGTCGCGTGCTTCACCTATTCAGACATCAGCGTGCTGGCAACCATTAATGAGCTAAAGCGTGACCTGAAAGAGCGACAGATTACGTTAATCCTTGCGGGCAGGAAAACGGAGTTAACGCGCTGGTTTAAAGAGAGCCGGCCCACAATGAATGATGATGACATGATTCTGGCCCCAGACCTCTACCTGGCACTGCGGTTCATTCAAAGCAAAGAGAGCGTGAGTGAATCAGGCGGAGACGTCTAAATGCTAACCTGGCTTGCCCGCCACCCGCGAGCAAGCCACATCCCTTACCGATACAGCGTCTTTTCCGCCACCGGAATAAGCAGCCCGGATCGCCAGTCTGCGAGCGTCAGCTGCGCAAGCTTGCCCAGCGCGGTATAAAACGGATGCCCGGCGTTATCGACAAATTCCGACAGGAAGCGGGTGCTCCACGGTAGCAGGTGCCATGCCAGAAGCTGAGCGCATTCCGCATCGCGGCCGTTCTCGGCCAGCCACGCCGCAAGCATCAGCAGCGTACCGAAGTGATCTTCTGGCTCATTCTGCTGCATCTCACACGCGATAGCGTTCTCCCGCATCCACTGGCGCAGCGCAAGGGTCGAGTCGCCAAACAGCACGGATTCGCGGTCCAGCCAGACGGAGCCCCACGGCGGAGCGGGCAGGGCGTAAGGGCCAATGAACAGCCGTTGCCACGCGTCCGTCAGCGGCTCATCGCCAGGAGTGGCAAAGGTATCCGCGACGGGCTGCAGCGTTTCCGGCGGCAGAGGCCAGTCCGGAACCCATTCGCCCGCCGTGAGGGCCTGCACCAGCGGCGCGGCCTGCTCGCTGTCTGGCGAGAAATAAAACAGCGCGCCCAGCACCCGGGCGCTGAACGCGAACGATTCACGATGTGAGACGTCTTTCATTAAATCTTCCTTGCTCGCGCGGAGGGCGTCCGCGCGACTGTGTTAACCGATAATACAAACCATAGAATAAACTACGGCTACGTAATGCACCCACTACACCTTTTCGATCTGCACCAGATTGGTGTGCTGCGGGTTGCCTTTTGCCAGGGGAGAAGGACGATGCGTCGTCAGCGTGTTGATGCATGAGCCATGGTCAATACGATCGCCCCGCATATCGGCATCATGCCAGGCCCCCTGACCCATGGCGCTTACGCCGGGCATAATGCGCGGCGTCACTTTCGCTTCAATTCGCACCTCGCCGCGATGATTAAAGACGCGCACCGTATCGCCGTTCTTAATGCCGCGTTTTTCGGCATCGACAGGATTAATCCAGACCTCCTGGCGACAGGCCGCTTTCAGCACGTCGACGTTGCCGTAGCTCGAGTGGGTACGCGCTTTGAAGTGGAAGCCAAACAGCTGCAGCGGGAACTGCGCGCGCGCGGGCGCATCCCAGCCGTCAAAGGTTGAGGCGTAGACGGGCAGCGGGCTGATGGTCTCGTCTTTTTCCAGCTCCCAGGAAGAGGCGATCTCCGCCAGCTTGCGGGAGTAAATTTCAATCTTGCCCGATGGCGTTTTCAGAGGATTGGCTTCCGGGTTTTCGCGGAATTTTTTATAGGCCACAACGTGTCCGTTCGGATCTTTGCGCTTATAAATGCCCATTTTTTTCAGCTCGTCATAGGACGGCAGCTGAGGATCATTTTCGAGCATTTTGGCGTACAGGAACTGCAGCCACTGCTCCTGCGTGCGCCCTTCGGTGAATCTCTGATGGACATCCGGGCCGAGGCGTTTCGCCACCTCGCTCATGATCCAGTAGATGGGCTTACGCTCGAACTTCGGCACGGTCACGGGCTGGAGGAAAATCAGGTAGCCCATATTGCCCGCATAATCGTTAGGAATAATGTCTTCCTGCTCGACGGTCATCAGGTCCGGCAACAGGATATCGGCGTACTTCGCTGACGAGGTCATAAAGTTGTCGATGACGACAATCATTTCGCACTTGCTTTCATCCTGCAGGATGTCGTGGGTTTTATTGATATCGGAGTGCTGATTGATGAGGGTGTTACCCGCGTAGTTCCAGATGAACTTAATCGGCACGTCCAGCTTATCTTTACCGCGCACGCCGTCGCGCAGGGCGGTCATCTCCGGCCCGCGGGCGATAGCGTCCGTCCAGCTGAAGCAGGAAATTTGCGTTTTGACCGGGTTATCCGGCAGCGGCATGCGCTCGATGGTGATGGTGTAGGTTGACTCACGCGCGCCGCTGTTCCCGCCGTTGATGCCCACGTTTCCGGTGAGGATCGGCAGCATCGCGATGGCGCGGGACGTCAGCTCGCCGTTCGCCTGACGCTGCGGTCCCCAGCCCTGGCAGATGTAGGCAGGTTTCGTTGAGCCAATCTCGCGGGCAAGCTTAACGATGCGATCGGCAGGAATACCGGTGATGCGCGAAGCCCACTCCGGCGTTTTTGCCGTGCCGTCATCGCCCTGGCCGAGAATGTAAGCCTTGTAGTGACCGTTAGCGGGCGCGCCTTCCGGCAGCGTTTTTTCGTCATAGCCGACGCAGTATTTGTCGAGGAACGGCTGGTCGACCAGGTTTTCATTGATTAATACCCAGGCAATGCCCGCCACCAGCGCGGCATCGGTACCCGGACGGATCGGGAGCCATTCGTCTTCACGTCCGGCTGCCGTGTCGGTGTAGCGCGGGTCAATAACGATCATGCGGGCGTTAGAGCGCTCGCGAGCCTGCTCCAGATAGTACGTAATTCCGCCGCCGCTCATGCGCGTTTCAGCCGGGTTATTGCCGAACATCACCACCAGCCTGGTGTTTTCGATGTCCGAGGTGCTGTTGCCGTCGTTACTGCCGTAGGTGTAGGGCATCGCGCAGGCAATTTGCGCCGTGCTGTAGGTGCCGTAGTGGCTCAGGAAACCGCCGTAGCAGTTCATCAGGCGCGCCACCAGCGAAGCGTAAGGGGAGGAGCGGGTGATATTGCCGCCGACAATGCCGGAGGAGTAGTTTATGTACACCGCTTCGTTGCCGAAGTGAGCGACCACGTCTTTCAGGCTGGCGGTGATAGCGTTCAGCGCTTCGTCCCAGGAGATGCGCTCAAACCTGCCTTCGCCACGTTTGCCCACGCGCTTCATCGGGTAGTTCAGACGGTCAGGATGATTGATACGACGACGAATAGAACGGCCGCGCAGGCAGGCGCGGACCTGATGATCGCCATAAATATCTTCACCGGTGTTATCCGTTTCGACCCAGTACACTTCGTCATCACGGACGTGCAGTCGCAGGGCACAGCGGCTGCCGCAGTTGACCGAGCAGGCGCCCCACACGACCTTATCTTCTGCAGGCTGGACGGCGTTCTTCACCGCTGCGGCCGCGCTTTTTAATCCAAATGGAAGCGAGATCCCACCGGCGGCAAGCGCCAGAGAACCTATTGCGGTAGATTTCACGAGAGTTCGACGGCTAATTCCGCCGAGATGTTCGCTATCGGACATGGCTCACCCCATCATTATAATTGCGTATTATTTTTCCCGAAATGATGACCGGGCTAATGATGGGGTGAGTGTTACTTATTTGGGGGTATTAAATCTTAATCCTTATCAATTCAAAGGGGATTCAGGCTAAATTACTGAGATTCAGCAGCCCCGCCGCCGGACCGGGTGTACAAAATTTTAAAGGTGTCGTTGGCGCAGTGACCTACCACCTGCGTGCCCGCCTGGTCGGCCTGATCGTTCGGCACAATGGTCAGGATAAAGCCTGATTCAGGCACGCCGTTGTTAATAATCTTTTGCTGTATGTCGCTTTTCACGCGCTCGCAGGAATCCGGAGCCGCCAGCGCGGCCGTTGAGGCACTCATTAACAGCAGGGCGGTAATCCAGGGTAACCGTTTCATCTGTCGCTCCTTTTCTCTGTGTGTAGATTTATTCTAGCAGGCTTCGTGTAAACAACTGTATTTGCTAATATGATTGAGAATAATCTCCCTGAGCGGTAATAAATGTGAAGAAATACGCAGCGATAACGCTACTGGCAGCAACACTCGCGGGGTGCGACAACAGCTCCGCACCGCTGTCGTTTACGCCCGAGATGGCGAGTTTTTCGAACGAGTTTGATTTTGACCCGCTGCGCGGCCCGGTTAAAGACTTTACCCAGACCCTGTTCAACGAGAAGGGCGAAGTGTCCAAACGGGTCACCGGCACCGTCTCGACGGAAGGGTGTTTCGATACGCTGGAGCTGCACGACCTTGAGGCCAACACCGGCGTGGCGCTGGTGCTGGACGCCAATTACTACCTTGATGCGGAAACCCAGCAGCGCAAAGTGAAGCTGCAGGGGAAATGCCAGCTGGCCGAACTGCCGTCAGCCGGGGTGACGTGGGATACCGACGACAACGGTTTTGTGGTGGCGGCGCACGGCAAAGAGATGGAAGTAAAGTATCGCTACGACGCGGATGGCTACCCGCTGGGCAAAACCACCGTCTCCGGGGATCAGCATCTGTCCGTCCAGTCGACGCCGTCTAAAGATCTGCGCAAAAGAATGGATTACTCGGCAGTGAGCATGCTGAATGACAAGCCGCTGGGCAACGTCAAGCAGAGCTGCGACTACGATCGACACAACAATCCGGTGAGCTGCGATCTGACGATAACGGACGACAGCGTTAAACCGGCCGTCGAGCGCAAGTACACCATCAAAAATACGATTGAATATTACTGAGAATAAACGTTTTGCCCGGCGGCGCTACGCTTGCACGGGCCTACAATGAAGCCCCCTGTAGGCCGGGTAAGCAAAGCGCCACCCGGCTTGAAAGACAGCGCCATTGTTCATTGCGCGGTCGGTTTCAGCAGGCTGGCGCCGGACGGTTTATGCCCGGCCAGGTGCTGATGCTGGAAGATGCACATGCGGATGGTATTGCGGTATTCACCGTTGATAAAGAACTCGTGAATCAGCTCGCCTTCCACCATAAAGCCCAGCTTGCGGTAGATATGGATCGCTTTCTCGTTCTCTTTGTCCACAATCAGGTACAGCTTGTAGAGGTTCAGAACGTTGAAACCGTAGTCCATTGCCAGCTTCGCCGCCCGTGAGGCCAGGCCTTTTCCCTGATGCTCGGGAGAAATGATGATCTGGAACTCCGCCCGACGGTGAACGTGGTTGATCTCAACCAGCTCTACCAGCCCGGCTTTTTCGCCTCCACACTCCACCACAAAACGACGTTCGCTCTGATCGTGAATGTGCTTATCGTAGAGATCGGACAACTCAACAAAGGCCTCGTAAGGCTCTTCGAACCAGTAGCGCATCACGCTGGCGTTATTGTCGAGCTGGTGGACGAAGCGCAGGTCTTCCCGCTCCAGCGGACGGAGCTTAACGTCACACGAAGCCGACATTACGGAGCTACCGTGCGGCCAGTGCGGCGATCGAGGCAGCGCAGGGTGTTAGGCTCCCAGTAGGCGTTGACGTTTGCGCTTTGCTGACACTTATCGCGCGCGTCAAAAGCGACATCTTCTTTGTCCCACTCTTTTTCAGCACGTTTGTTGACCTTCTGACGAAGGCTGCGGGTGTCATTCCATTGTTCTTTGTCCATGGCGGCATTCTGGCGGCTTTGCGCGCTGTCACCAGACTCAATCACGAGCTTGCTGGTTTGTGCTGTCGCAGAGGCGGCAAAAGCGAACGATGACATCGCCAGCAGGGCTGTCAGACAAAGGCGTTTGCTTAATGTGGTCATAGCGTTTCCTTTTAAATGGGTGCAGATAATCGAGTTACCCCGTACAGATTCTACACCAAAGCGAAATAACGTCATACCCGCGGGGCAAGTATGGAAAAGTAAAGGGCATCATCAGGTATGATGCCTAAATAATTCCTCACCTGACGTGAAATATGCTTAAAACGACGCTGCTTTTTTTTGCTACCGCCCTGTGCGAAATCATCGGCTGCTTCCTGCCCTGGCTCTGGCTGAAGAAGGGGGGAAGCGCGCTGCTGCTGATCCCGGCGGGCGTTGCGCTGGCCCTCTTTGTCTGGCTGTTAACCCTGCATCCGGCGGCCAGCGGGCGCGTTTACGCGGCTTACGGCGGTGTTTATGTGTGTACTGCGCTGCTGTGGCTACGGGTGGTAGACGGCGTAAAACTCAGCGCGTACGACTGGGCCGGTGCGCTGGTTGCCCTGTGCGGTATGCTGATTATTGTCGCGGGATGGGGGCGGGCCTGAGCCCCCGTATTTTTGTGATCGTTAGCTGATTTAACGATCGTTATACTTGTATGGTAGTAGGTTTGGTGGGTAAATTTCCAGCATCACAACGACCGATGTAAGGAAAGGAATTATGAAGATTGTCGCGGCTGACGTGTTTGTTACCTGTCCGGGGCGGAACTTTGTCACCCTAAAAATCACTACCGACGAGGGGATTGTCGGCCTCGGCGACGCGACCCTGAACGGACGCGAGCTTTCCGTGGCATCCTACCTCAAGGATCACCTCTGCCCCCAGCTGATTGGCCGCGATGCGCACCGCATCGAAGACATCTGGCAGTTCTTCTATAAGGGGGCCTACTGGCGTCGCGGTCCGGTCACCATGTCGGCCATCTCCGCCGTGGATATGGCGCTGTGGGATATCAAGGCGAAAGCGGCCAACATGCCCCTTTACCAGCTGCTGGGCGGCGCATCCCGCGAGGGAGTCATGGTCTACTGCCACACCACCGGGCACACCATCGACGACGTGCTTGAAGACTACGCTCGCCATAAGGAGTTGGGCTTTAAGGCGATCCGCGTCCAGTGCGGCGTGCCGGGCATGAAAACCACCTACGGCATGGCCAAAGGGAAGGGGCTGGCCTACGAGCCCGCGACCAAGGGCGACTGGCCGGAAGAGCAGCTCTGGTCCACCGAAAAATACCTCGACTTCACGCCGAAGCTGTTCGACGCGGTGCGCAATAAATTCGGCTTTAATGAACATCTTCTGCACGACATGCACCATCGTCTGACGCCAATCGAAGCGGCGCGCTTCGGCAAAAGCATCGAAGCGTTTCGTATGTTCTGGATGGAGGACCCCACGCCTGCCGAAAATCAGGCCTGCTTCCGCCTGATCCGCCAGCACACCGTCACGCCGATTGCGGTGGGCGAAGTGTTTAACAGCATCTGGGACTGCAAGCAGCTCATTGAAGAGCAGCTTATCGACTATATCCGCACCACCATAACCCATGCGGGCGGCATCACCGGAATGCGCCGCATCGCGGACTTCGCCGCGCTCTACCAGGTGCGAACCGGCTCGCACGGCCCGTCCGATCTTTCACCCGTTTGCCACGCCGCCGCGCTGCATTTCGACCTGTGGGTGCCGAACTTTGGCGTGCAGGAATATATGGGTTATTCCGAACAGATGCTGGAGGTCTTCCCGCACGGCTGGCGCTTTGATAACGGCTATATGCATCCGGGCGACAAGCCGGGTCTGGGCATCGAGTTTGATGAAAAGCTGGCGGCGAAATACCCGTACGATCCGGCCTATCTGCCGGTAGCCCGTCTTGAAGACGGCACGCTGTGGAACTGGTAAGCGAGGAGCAAACGATGAAAAGCGTAGTGATTCAGCAGCCGAACGAACTGGTGATTGAGGAACGGCCGCTCCCAATGCCGGGCGCAGGTGAAGTTCGCGTCAGGATTAGACTGGCCGGGATCTGCGGGTCGGACAGCCACATCTACCGCGGCCATAACCCCTTCGCGAAGTATCCGCGCGTGATTGGTCATGAGTTTTTTGGCGTGATTGACGCCGTGGGCGAGGGCGTTGACGGTGACCGCCTGGGCCAGCGCGTCTCTGTTGATCCGGTGATCAGCTGCGGGCACTGCTACCCGTGCTCCGTCGGAAAGCCCAACGTCTGCACCTCGCTGGTGGTGCTGGGCGTCCATCGCGACGGCGGCTTCAGCGAATACGCGACCGTGCCCGCAAAAAACGCCTGGCCCATCCCGGATGCGATACCGGATAAACACGCCGTTATGATAGAGCCCTTTACCATCGCCGCCAACGTGACGGGGCAGGCGAAGCCGACTGAACAGGACGTCGCGCTGATTTACGGCGCGGGCCCGATGGGGCTGGTCACCGTGCAGGCGCTGAAAGGCGTCTATCGGGTGAAGCAGGTTATCGTGGTTGACCGCATCGATGAGCGCCTGAACATGGCCCAGCGCAGCGGCGCGGACTGGGTGCTGAATAACGGCGAGCAGTCTCTGCAGGCCGCGCTGGACGAAAAGGGCATCAAACCGACGTTAATCATCGATGCCGCCTGCCATCCGTCCATTTTGCAGGAAGCGATAACCCTCGCCTCTCCGGCGGCGCGCATCGTGCTGATGGGCTTCTCCAGCGAGCCGAGCCAGATCGTTCAGCAGGGCATCACCGGCAAAGAGCTGGCGATATTTTCCTCACGCCTCAATGCCAACAAATTCCCGGTCGTTATCGACTGGCTGGAAAAAGGGCTGATCCACCCGGAAAAACTGATCACCCATACCTTTGACTATCACCACGTTACGGACGCCATTGAACTGTTTGTGAAAGACCGGCGGCAGTGCTGCAAGGTCCTGCTCACGTTCGGCCAATAATCATTTTCGCGGTTAAGAGCCCGCGCAGACGGGCTCTATGTGGTACGCATCTTACCTTCAGAGATAGCCATTATGACGCAAGCACAACCACAAAGAACCACCTCCGATCTGGTGAAAGCCGCCGTTTCCGGCTGGCTGGGCACCGCCCTGGAGTTTATGGACTTTCAGCTTTACTCGCTGGGGGCCGCCCTGGTTTTCCACGAGATCTTCTTCCCGGAACAGTCGGCCGCGATGGCGTTGATCCTGGCGATGGGAACTTACGGAGCAGGCTATATCGCACGCATTGTCGGCGCCTTTATCTTCGGCAGAATGGGTGACAGCATTGGCCGTAAAAAGGTGCTGTTCATCACTATCACCATGATGGGGATCTGCACCACGCTGATTGGCGTCCTGCCGACCTACGCGCAGATCGGCATTTTTGCCCCCGTTCTGCTGGTGACGCTGCGTATTATTCAGGGGCTGGGCGCCGGGGCTGAAATTTCCGGGGCCGGGACCATGCTGGCGGAGTACGCGCCGAAAGGGAAACGCGGCATCATCTCCTCGCTGGTGGCGATGGGCACTAACTGCGGAACGCTGAGCGCGACGGCGATCTGGGCCATTATGTTCTTTGCCCTCGACCGTGAAGAGCTGATTGCCTGGGGCTGGCGCGTGCCGTTCCTCGCCAGCGTGGTGGTGATGATCTTCGCCATCTGGCTGCGTATGAACCTGAAAGAGAGCCCGGTCTTTGAGAAAGTGAACGATGCGCAAACCGTACAGCCGGACACCTCGCTGGGTTCGATGGTGAAAAGCAAATCCTTCTGGCTGGCGACCGGCCTGCGGTTTGGTCAGGCGGGCAACTCGGGTCTGATCCAGACGTTCCTTGCGGGCTATCTGGTCCAGACGCTGCTGTTCGATAAGGCCATCCCTACCGATGCGCTGATGATCAGCTCCATTCTCGGGTTTATCTCTATCCCGCTGCTGGGCTGGCTATCCGATAAAGTGGGACGCCGCCTGCCGTATATCATCCTCAATATCTCCGCCATTGTGCTCGCGTACCCGATGCTGTCGATTATCGTCGATAAGAGCTATGCGCCGGGGACGATCATGCTCAGCATCATCGTTATCCATAATTTCGCGGTGCTGGGGCTGTTTGCGCTGGAAAATATCACCATGGCGGAGATGTTTGGCTCGCGAAATCGCTTTACCCGTATGGCGATTTCCAAAGAGGCGGGCGGTCTGGTGGCGGTAGGCTTTGGTCCGGTACTGGCGGGGATTTTCTGCAATATGACCGGCTCCTGGTGGCCGATTGTCGCCATGCTGGTGGTCTATTCCGCGATTGGGCTGGTCTCGGCAATCCTGATGCCGGAAGTGCGCGACCGTGATTTGAGCGCGGCGCAAGACGCGGCGGAGTCTACGCCAGTAGAAAACGTGGGTTACGGCGCGGTCTCCTCGCGGCGCTGATGGTTTATAGCCTGCGTGACTTATCACACAACTTTATCTTTATGTCACACCACATGCGTAAAAGTTAATATAAATCAAAATCTCCTACGGCAGTATCAGTATGGTTAATGGCAGTGATTTTTTACCCCAACTGCCATTCTAGTTGGTGTAGTCAGCAGGCGCTGCCGCTTCAACATGAGCGGCAGCGATCCACCGCTTTCTAATTAACGAGTATTAATGATGGAAAATACCTTATTACAGGCCAACGCGACGCTGCCTCAGTACGATCGCAACAGCCTTAACGCCCGCATTGTTCATTTAGGCTTTGGCGCATTTCACCGCGCGCATCAGGCGGTGTATGCCGACATTCTCGCTGCGGAACACGGTAGCGACTGGGGCTACTGCGAAGTAAACCTGATTGGCGGCGAACAGCAGATTACCGATCTCAACGCGCAGGATAACCTCTATACCGTGGCGGAGATGTCCGCCGATGCGTGGACTTCCCGCGTGGTGGGCGTGGTCAAAAAGGCCCTTCATGCGCAGGTTGACGGGCTGGAGAGCGTGCTGGCCGCGATGTGCGAACCGCAGGTGGCGATTGTCTCACTGACCATCACCGAAAAAGGCTACTGCCATTCTCCCGCAACCGGGCAACTGATGCTCGATCACCCGTTTATCGTCGCCGACCTGCAAAACCCGCACCAGCCAAAATCTGCGCCGGGCGTGGTGGTGGAAGCGCTGGCGCGCCGCAAAGCGGCGGGTCTGCCCGCGTTCAGCGTGATGTCCTGCGACAACATGCCGGAGAACGGCCACGTGATGCGCAATGTGACCTGTGCCTATGCCCGAGCGGTAGACGCTGAGCTGGCGGACTGGATCGAGGCTAACGTCACCTTCCCGTCAACCATGGTGGATCGTATCGTACCGGCGGTGACGCCCGAGACGCTGGATAAAATCGAAAAGCTGACCGGCGTGCGCGATCCGGCGGCGGTTGCCTGCGAACCGTTCCGCCAGTGGGTTATCGAAGATAACTTTGTGGCGGGGCGTCCCGAGTGGGAAAAGGCCGGCGCCGAGCTGGTGTCAGACGTGATCCCGTTTGAAGAGATGAAGCTGCGTATGCTCAACGGCAGCCACTCCTTCCTGGCGTATCTCGGTTATCTGGCCGGTTATCAGCATATTAATGACTGCATGGAAGATGCGAACTATCGCGCCGCGGCGCATGCGCTGATGCTCAACGAGCAGGCGCCTACGCTGAAAGTGAAGGGCGTCGATTTAGGCCGCTATGCCGATCTGCTGATCGCCCGCTACAGCAACCCGGCCCTGCGCCATCGGACATGGCAAATCGCAATGGACGGCAGCCAGAAGCTCCCGCAGCGCATGCTGGATTCCGTGCGCTGGCACCTGGTACACCAGAAGCCGTTTCCGCTGCTGGCGCTGGGCGTGGCAGGGTGGATGCGCTATGTCGGCGGGGTGGACGAACAGGGTAACCCTATCGAGGTGAGCGATCCGCAGCTGGCGGTGATTCAGGCGGCGGTGAAGGGCAGTGCGGAAGGGGAAAGCCGGGTCAAGGCGCTGCTCGGCATTGAGGCTATCTTTGGCAAGGAACTCCCGCGTGAAGCAGGCTTCGTTGATGCTGTCATGAAGGCGTACCGGACGCTGCTGCAAAAGGGTGCGAAAGCGACCGTGGCGCAGTACGTTTCTCAACGCTAATTCAGCACATGCCGCCGTGCGCGGCGGCATGTCTGCGCACCGTTTAGTGCATACCCAGGCGAATCAGCTCAATCGGTTCGAACTTACCTTCGCATCCTTCCACTTCAACCGTTTTGCCGCGGCGCACCTGCTCGGCATTGAGGCCGTCGCTGTGGATCGCTTTAATCACGCCGAACTGGTTTGTGCCGCTGATCATGACGCGGCTGCCGGTGGTGATTGCATTGCGGTTACGGTCGTATGTCATCATGGTATTTTCTCCTCTCTAACCTGTTCGTAACGGCGTTATTTCAGGGTTGCCGTTCACGGAGCATATAAATACGCCTGTCTGCATCACATGTTTTTGTTTTTGATCAAACTCACACTTTTTTCTTTATTGCGTTGGGCGCTGACCGTTCACGACGGAAATTGACAAAGCAGACCGTTATTTTCATTTGTTGATAGTTTCAGCAGGCAAGCGTTGAGTGTTGGTTTATATTCCAGCTGCCATTCTGGTTGCAGGAAATAACCCTTTCATCGGAATAAGGAGTCAGGCTTATGTATAAGAAGATTTTGATGCCTGTTGACGTGTTTGAAATGGATTTGAGCGACAAAGCGGTTCGCCACGCGGCAAACCTCGCGAAGGCTGAGGGCGCCTCGATCACCCTGGTCAATATCCTGCCGGCCAGCAGCCGGTCCCTGCTGCGCGGATTTAACGCCGATATTAAAAAGTTCGAAGAATATATGACGGAGGAATCCGGCAAGAAAATGAACGCGTTAAAAAGACTGTTCGATATCTCGCCGGAGAAAATTGACACGCTGGTACGCTTTGGCAACGTCCGCGATGAAATTATCAGCCTCAGCAAGGAAGGAGAATATGACGCGATCGTCATCGGGTCGAAAAATCCGGGCATCTCCACCCATCTGCTGGGATCAAATGCCGAATCTATCCTGCGCTACGCCACGATCCCGGTGTTGGTTGTTCGCTAACCCCATCGCCGCGCCCGAAAGGGGGCGGCGTACTATTACTCTTCGCTAAACCACTCGCTATTTTCCTGACGAATCAGCAGTACGGATTCGCTAATTTCCTGCAGATGCACCGTCATCGCTTTTTCCACGCCGTCCGGGTCGCGTTTTTCCAGCGCGCTGAAAATATCGTGATGCTGTCGAAGCAGCATTTCCGGCGGGGAGACGTGATCGAGGCTCATGTAGCGCACGCGGTCAATGGTGGCCTTGATGTTCTCGATGGTGTCCCAGGCCAGCTGACAATCCGCAATTTGCGCCAGCTTCTGGTGGAATTCATCGTCAAGCTGGAAGAAGTCATTCAGCTGCTTGCGGTCAATCGCAATGCGCTGCTGATGGAGGTTCTGCTCCAGCAGGTAACACTGGTTGTCATTGATGAGCGTTGCGGCCCGGCGGGCGACGGCGCATTCAATGGCCTGGCGAACGAAACAGCCGTTACGCACCTGAGAAAGTGAAATTTTGTTCACATAGCTGCCGCGCTGCGGGCGGATTTGAATCAGGCCGTTTTCAGCAAGCTTGATAAACGCTTCGCGCACCGGCTGACGGGAAACGTCAAAACGCACGGACACCTCTTTTTCAGAAAGCGGCGTGCCGGGTGGGATCAGGCAGTGGACAATATCACGTCGCAAAATGCGATAAATTTGCTGGTTTACGGGCTGGGTAGGATTAAGTTGCGATTCAGCTGCCATGAGTTGTCATTTCTCAGTGAGTTAGCCCGAACATACTACCATTCTTTTAGTTGCCTAAACAGACCCGGCCCGCAGGCCGGGAAGGGCCAATTTAGCCACGATGGACGCTAAGTCCGGCAAAACTCTGGCTGACAGGCATCATTTCTACGGTATTGATGTTGACGTGTTTCGGCAGCGTCGCCACCCACCAGACCGTTTCGGTGACGTCTTCTGGCGTCAGCGCGTTAGCATTTTCGTAGGTCTTGCCCGCTTTCGCATCGTCGCCCTTGAAGCGCACGTTGGAAAACTCGGTGCCGCCCACCAGACCCGGCTCGATGTCGGTGACGCGAATGGCGGTGCCGTGCAGGTCAGTACGCAGGTTCAGGCTGAACTGGCGCACAAACGCCTTGGTTGCGCCATAGACGTTGCCGCCCGCGTAGGGCCAGCTTCCGGCGGTAGAACCGATGTTGATAATGTGGCCGCGGTTGCGCTCGACCATGCCCGGCAGCACCGCGCGGGTCATATAGACCAGCCCCTTGTTGTTGGTGTCGATCATGTTTTCCCAGTCTTCAACGCTGGCTTTATGCGCAGGCTCCATGCCCAGCGCCAGACCGGCATTGTTGACCAGCACGTCGATGTCGCGCCACTCGGCGGGCAGGTTGGCAATCATCTCTTCGATGGCCGCGCGGTTGCGCACGTCCAGCTGCGCGGTCAGGATGCTGTCGCCCAGTTCATCCTTCAGCTCCTGTAAACGCTCCTGGCGGCGACCCGTGGCAATAACCTTATGCCCGTTGGCGACGAAGCGACGCGTGATGCTTTCACCAAAACCTGCCGTTGCCCCGGTAACTAAAATAATCATCTCACTGTTCCTCAACGCTTTTTGTGTTGTACTAACATAGCACGGCTGCAGAGGGGGCGTTAAGGCAACATTTGTATGACGGCGTTGCAGGCGATGGCGGCCTGGCCTACTCTGGGAGAATACCCGTACTCAGGAGCGAAAGATGACGGCCACGAATCCCTTTTTTGACATCAGCCTGCTGCCTTACCAGGCCCCCCATTTTGATGAGATCAACGACGACCACTATCGCCCGGCGTTCGATGAAGCGCTTCGCCAGAAGCGGGCGGATATTGACGCCATTGTCTCTCAGACCGTAGCGCCTGACTTCACCAACACCGTGCTGGCGCTGGAGAAAAGCGGCGCCATGCTCGCGCGCGTCAGCAGCGTGTTCTTCGCCATGACCTCCGCGCACACCAATCCGTATTTACAGGCGCTGGAAGAGCAGTTCTCCACCGAGCTTGCCGCGCTGGCGAACGATATCTGGCTGAATGACGTGCTGTTCGCCCGGGTGGAGAGCGTCTGGCAGGACCGCGCCGCGCTGGATGCCGAATCCCGGCGGCTGGTCGAGGAGACGTATCAGCGGTTTATTCTGGCCGGTGCGCGTCTGAATGAGACCGAAAAAGCGGAGCTTAAGGCGCTGAATACCGAGGCGGCGACCCTGACCAGCCAGTTTAACCAGCGCCTGCTGGCGGCCGATAAGACGGGTGGGCTGGTGGTGGATTACGCGCACCAGCTTGACGGGCTCAGCGCCAGCGAGATTGCCGACGCGGCGCAGGCCGCCGCGGAGAGAGGGCTAAACGATCGCTGGCTGATCCCGCTTCTGAACACCACCCAGCAGCCCGCGCTTGCGGCGCTACGCAATCGCCAGACCCGCGAAAACCTCTTCAACGCGGGCTGGACGCGTACCCAGAAAGGGGACGAAAACGACACCCGTGCGCTGATCCTTCGCCTGACGGCGCTGCGCGCGCGACAGGCTCGCCTGCTGGGCTTCGAAGACTACGCCAGCTGGAGCATCGCCGATCAGATGGCGAAAACGCCTGCCGCCGCGCTGGAATTTATGCGCGGCATCGTGCCAGCCGCCCGCGCCCGCGCGGAACGCGAGCAGGCCGATATTCAGAAAGTCATCAACGACGAGCAGGGTGGTTTCACCGTTCAGGCCTGGGACTGGGCCTTCTATGCCGAGCGCGTGCGCCAGGCGAAATATGCGCTTGATGAATCCCAAATCAGACCCTATTTTGCGCTCAACACCGTGCTTCAGGATGGCGTATTCTGGGCCGCAAGCCAGCTGTTTGGCATCCGCTTTGTGGAGCGCTTCGATATCCCCGTGTATCACCCGGACGTCCGCGTATGGGAAATTTTCGACCACACCGGTGAGGGCATGGCGCTGTTTTACGGTGACTTCTTTGCCCGCGACTCCAAGCAGGGCGGCGCCTGGATGGGGAATTTCGTCGAGCAATCCTTCGAGTTTGCTGCCCGCCCGGTGATCTACAACGTTTGTAACTACCAGAAACCGGCTAACGGCGGCGTTGCGCTTCTCTCCTGGGATGACGTGATAACCCTGTTCCACGAGTTTGGCCATACGCTGCACGGCCTGTTTGCCAGCCAGCGCTTCGCCACGCTTTCCGGCACCAATACGCCGCGTGATTTCGTTGAGTTCCCGTCGCAAATTAACGAGCACTGGGCCAGCCATCCGCAGGTGTTTACCCATTATGCGCGCCATTACGAAACCGGTGAGCCGATGCCGGACGCCCTGCGGGAAAGCATGCTCAACGCGACCCATTTCAACAAGGGTTATGACATGACGGAGCTGCTGGGAGCCGCGCTGCTGGACATGAACTGGCACGCCCTCCGTGAAGCTGTATCGGACGTTGAGGGCTTTGAAACGGCAGCGTTGAAAAAAGAGGGGCTGGATCTGCCCGCCGTACCGCCGCGCTACCGCAGCAGCTACTTTGCCCATATCTTCGGCGGCGGCTACGCGGCGGGTTATTACGCCTACCTGTGGACGCAGATGCTGGCGGACGACGGCTATCAGTGGTTTGTCGAGCAGGGCGGCCTGACGCGCGAAAACGGGCAGACATTCCGCGAGGCGATTTTGTCCCGTGGTAACAGCACGGATTTAGCCGAGCTGTATCGCCAGTGGCGCGGGCACGATCCGAAGATTGAACCGATGCTGGAGAATCGCGGGTTGAGCGAGTAGGGGGGCCGTTAGCGGAAAAAAGAACCGGGCTTTGCGCCCGGTTTATGTTTAAGCGGCGTGACAGCTCACGGAAGCCATAATCTTATTCCCGCCAATATTACCCATAATCAGATCGAGTAATTTTCGGTATTCCTCACGGGTCATCACCTCGGCCCGTATTTCCGTTTTTCCTTCCGCTTGCGCCGTATCGCAATAAATCGCTTTCAGACTCAACGTCAACTCTTTCGCCATGCTGACCACGCTCTGCCGCACCGCATCTTTATGCTCGTCATCGCAGGTAATTTTCAGAACATAGCATTTTTCGCCTTCGTGGAGCGCGGGCAGTTGATTAATCCGCTGCGCGGCCTCGCGAAGCAGGATGTTGGCGCAGAGTATAATTCCGCTGGCCATAGCGGCATTCCAGAATTGACCTAAGCCGCACAACACACCAATTCCGGCCGAGCACCACAGCGTAGCGGCAGTATTGAGACCACGAATATTCATGCCCTCACGCATAATAACCCCTGCGCCAAGAAAGCCTATTCCGGAGACAATCTGCGCTGCAATACGCCCCGGGCTATCAGGCGACGTCGAGAGAGAACTTAAAATAAATACGGCTGCGCCCGTCGCCACCAGTGCATTGGTGCGAAGCCCGGCCATACGCTGGCGCCACTGCCTTTCCGCGCCGATAATTGCGCCCAGCAGCATCGCTGCGAGCAGATGAGAGATATAAGGGAACATCAGCCTGTCGCCTGTTAACGTTATAAAATAATAAGCGTCAGTGCTTCGCTAAGCACATCATAACGCCGTTTAAATGCTAAACGTGTCAGAACGACGGTGGTGGAAAGAGTGAGTGTTTAAACATGAACATCGCGATGCCCCACAAATTGAGCGGTTCTTATTCTGTCGGGATACAATCGCGTAAAGAGGATTGCTGCCCACCGGTTAAGGTAAGCAGCGAGAATATTGCGCTAGCTTACCTTCGTATCTACGCTAAAATAACTTTCCAACGAAGGTCTCCTGTGAAAATTTATTGCCAGTATAGTCAGGCGAGTGAATGAGTAAAGCGAAAAAACAGCCTCCTTTATGAACCGTTTAAGTTCGCAAGGCATGTTTTTTTAAGGCGTCATCTGATTTTCAAACATACCCGGTATATTGCATTGTGCTTTTTAACAGGCGATAACAGTCAAAGGCAGGAAGTATGTCTCTTCGTTCGCTGCGGGCATTATGCCTGACCAGTTTTTTTATCGCGGATGTTCGCGACGGGCTTGGGCCTTTTCTCGGTATTTTTCTGACCGAACGCCACTGGACCCCGGATGATATTGGCATCCTGATGACGGCAGGTGGGCTGGCGGGACTGCTGGCCACGCTTCCGGCGGGGGTTATCACCGACACTTCCCGGAACAAACGCGCGGTGCTGGCGCTGCTGTGCATGTTGATCACCCTGAGCACGCTGCTGCTCTGGTTTAGCCAGCAGACCATCGTTGTCGCCGTCTCGCAGATGGTCACCGGTATCTGCGCGGCGTTTGTCGGCCCGCTGATTGCGGGGATTACGCTGGGCCTCACCGGTCAGGGCGGGTTCAGCGCGCAGATGGGCAAAAACGAGGCGTTCAATCACGGCGGCAATTTCGTTACCGCACTCCTGGCGGGCGGTATTGCCTGGTACTGGGGCGTCGGGGGGATTTTCCTGCTGATGACCTGCACCACGCTGCTCACGCTGTGTGCTTTGCTTGCCATTCGCAACCGGGATATCGATAACGACGCGGCGCGCGGGCTTTCCTCCTCGGGGAGCGCTCCGGTTCCCGGCTTTGCCGTGCTGATTAAAAACCGGGCGCTGTTTGTGACCGGGCTGACGCTGCTGCTGTTCCACCTGGCGAACGCCGCGCTGCTGCCGATGCTGAGCATGAGGGTGGCGTCGGCGCCCGCGTCGATCAACCCCGGCCTGTATGCGGCAGGCACCGTCATCATCTCGCAGGCCATGATGATCCCCGTCGCCATCTGGGTTGCTCACCGAATAGACCGCTACGGCTACTGGCGCTTGATTATGCTGGCTCTGCTGGTGATGCCGGTGCGCGCGGCGCTGGCGGCCTCTACGGATGCGCCGTTGATGATGATCCCAGTCCAGATTCTTGACGGTCTGGCCGCCGGGATCCTGGGGGTAGTCGTACCGTCGTTTATCGTGGTGCTGTTGCGCGGAAGCGGCCACGTCAATGCCGGGCAGAGTGTGGTGATGCTGATGCAGGGGGTTGGGGCATCCTTGAGCCCGGCGTTAACCGGCACGATTGCCGGGCATTACTCCTTTGCGACGGCATTCAGCGTTCTGAGCGCGATTGCGCTGGTGGCCGTCCTGATCTGGTGGCGCGTTGCGCATCGTAGCTGGGAAACAAACGCGCCGGGCGAGGTATAGACGCCACCCGGCGTTGGGGTTAAGCCAGTTCGTTAGGGCAGGCTTCACCCTTTTCCAGCTGCTGCAGGTTACCCAGCGTGGTTTCTGAAATGCTGATCAGCGCTTCGGCCGTCAAGAACGCCTGGTGGCCGGTAAACAGCACGTTATGGCAGGCAGACAGGCGGCGGAACACGTCGTCCTGAATCACGTCGTTAGACTTGTCTTCAAAGAACAGATCGCGCTCATTCTCGTACACGTCCATACCCAGCGCGCCAATTTTCTGGGTTTTCAGCGCTTCGATGGCGGCCTGGGAGTCAACCAGCCCGCCGCGGCTGGTGTTGATGATCATCACGCCGTCTTTCATCTGGTCAAACGCCGCCTGGTTCAGCAGGTGGTAGTTTTCCGGCGTCAGCGGGCAGTGCAGGGAGATCACGTCAGACTGTGAGAGCAGGGTCGGCAGGTCGACGTATTCCACGCCCAGCTCCAGCGCTGCGGCGCTTGGGTACGGATCGAACGCCAGCAGACGCATGCCGAAGCCTTTCAGAATGCGCAGGGTTGCTACGCCAATTTTACCGGTGCCGATCACGCCTGCGGTTTTGCCGTACATGGTAAAGCCGGTCAGCCCTTCCAGCGAGAAGTTGGCGTCACGGGTGCGCTGATAAGCGCGGTGAATACGACGGTTGAGCGACATCATCATGCCGATCGCATGTTCCGCGACCGCTTCAGGAGAGTAGGCCGGAACGCGCACCACCTTCAGACCCAGCTCTTTTGCCGCGTCGAGGTCCACGTTATTAAAGCCCGCGCAGCGCAGGGCGATGTACTTCACCCCGTGTTTTTTCAGCTCTTCCAGCACCGGGCGACTGCCGTCGTCGTTAACAAAAATGCAGACGCCTTCACAGCCGTGCGCCGTTTTGGCGGTTTTTTCGGACAGCAGAAAGTCGAAAAATTCAAGTTCAAACCCGTAATCCTCGTTTACATGTTGCAGATACTTTTTGTCGTACTGCTTTGTGCTGTATACCGCGAGTTTCATAAGACTTTCTCCAGTGATTTTGCATTCACGTTAGCATGATTAAAATTATCTTACAATTTCTAAAATATTATTGAATTCAATAAGTTCTATCAATGATTCTAGAGCAAATGCATACCTTAACTCCATGACATTTATGCCCAGCAACTTCTTAGGGGGTTGTCCAGGAGAAATTTCCATCAGTTTAAATGTTATAAGGCGCTACCCGTCTACCAACGCCGTAATAAATGATTGCGCGTCGATGTTGGTATGACATAGCTCGTTGAATGTATTACCATCAAAGGGCAAACTATCAGTATCGGTTAAGAATGACAGGGAGACCGAATGTATAACCATAATCGGTATAAAAGTCATTTCGAAGCGAAAGTAATTGAGATTGAAAATCTTGCGCAGCGAATAGCCACAAAGCATTTGCTTTATGGTTCTTCAGGCATGTTTTTTGAAACTCAACAATTTGTTGATCATCTAAGAAGGGAGATCGAATCGCATTGCTTGACCTGGTCAGGCGGGGTTAAATTGATTGATCAACAGATACATCATCTAAAGGAACAGGATGATTTACTTACCTTCAATAAGGCTAAATTATTCATTGTCGTAGAAAAAAATCGCACGACAACAACGACATTAGCTCTTAAACAGATCGGTTTTGTTGCTGGTGGAGCACAAGTGTATGGAGGTGCAAGTTTATGCGTCGGTTCACTGGGACTTGCCTGTGCTGCGTATGGCGCACCTATGATTACTCATGGGTTAAACAACATGTATGAGAATGGATACTATCTTCTCTATCGTGAAGATCGGTCAGGCACGCTAAGAGATGCTTATCGTTACGCAGCCGCGAAGCTAGGCTATGGGAATAATGAGGCAGACATTGTCTATGGGGTAGTTGATATCTCTTTATCGGCCTATGGCGCGGGTAGGAGAGTTTTGGCTCCCAGAGAACAATCCTGGAGTTTATTTCGCAATATCGAATCTGATTATATCAGAGGATGGCAAGAGGCGTCTAAAACAGCACTGGCTCTGGATTTAACCAGTGGAAGCGTTACAGGATGGCAGATGTACCAGATAGCTAAAGAGAATTGATCATGTCGCAACAATTTGAATTGTCGTTAACTCCGCCTATTCTACCTGCTTTGTGCTATTTTATTGTATCTCTAGCCATCTTTTTCTTGTTGTACATTGGGAAAATCCAGGTTAACAGGCTCCGTAAATATCCCCTGTTCATTGCCTATACGCTGTTTGTGATAGCCATTGCAGCCATTCAAATTAACGTTTTTGCCAACGGCTATGAGTTTGTTAGTGGTTTTTTACATATTGATTTCGATCCCTGGCGCTACGACTCGGTGTATTGGGGGTCATTAATATTCGCTATGCTTTACCTGTTGGCTATGCCTCGGAACAGATATTAGTTCCGAAACGTTGATCTGCTCACACCCCTAAATTATGCGTAACCTACTGAATCTAAAAATTTGTTCTTTAGGTTACGCACAGTAAAAAGTTTTCGCATACTATTCACAGCAGCTATCCTTAATCCCGGCATCAACTTCAATTCAGCCGCTGAACATGCGACAATAATCGGCACTGCCGGCTTAATTCTTTCGCTAAATCAGGATATTAACTGCCCATGAAGGGTAAATACAAAGCCGCTCTTGCGCTTTTACTGCTGTTCATACTGTTGCCGCTGACGCTGCTGATGACGCTCGCCCAGTGGGTGCCGACGCTCGCCGGGATCTGGCTTCCCGTCGGGACGCGCATCGCGTTTGAAGAGAGTCCGAAACTGACCCGCCACGCGCTGCTCATCCCCGATCTCCGCTATCTGGTGGAAGACTGCGAGATTGCCCGCATCGAGAACGTGACGCTGTCACATCCAAGCCGCTGGCAGCTGGATATCGGCGCGCTGGATCTTAACTCCGTCTGCCTCAGCAAAATTCCCCAGTCAGCGCCCTCAACGGTCGCCCCCAAAACGCTGGCGCAGTGGCAGGCGGTGTTACCCAATACCTGGCTCACGGTTCACCGTCTGACGCTGTCGCCCTGGCAGCAGTGGCAGGGCGAGCTGAAGGCGTCGCTGACCCCGTCCATGCAGGAGATCGCCTATAAAGGCGAACAGGTCAGCATTAAAGGCACGCTTCGCGGCCAGACGCTCTCGGTCAGCCAGTTCGATGTACAGCTTCCTGACCAGCCGCAGCCCGTTAAGCTGGTGGGCGAGTTCACGCTGCCGCTGGTGCCGGACGGCGTGCCGGTGAAAGGCCACGCGGTGGCAACCTTTAACGTGCCACAGTTAACGTCTCTGGTCGATGCCGATCTGGACTGGGAAGACAATCAGGGGCAGCTGGTGGTGATGGCGCGGGACAACCCCGATCCGCTGCTCGACCTGCCGTGGAAGATCGCGGCGGAGCAGCTAAACATCAGCGACGGGCGCTGGAACTGGGATCTTTCCGGTATGCCGCTGAGCGGGCGGGTGTCCCTTCGCGCCGACAACTGGCAGCAGGGGCTGGAGAAAACCACCCTGACCGGACGACTGAACGTGTTGACGCAGGGCGATGCGGGGAAAGGCAACGCGGTACTGAATATTGGGCCCGGCAGGCTCAGCATGGAAAACAGCGACATGCCCCTGCACCTCAGCGGCGAGGCGAAGCAGAACGATCTTATTCTTTACGCCAAACTGCCTGCAACGCTGACCGGCAGCCTGTATGACCCGCAGCTGGCCTTTGAGCCGGGCGCGCTGCTTCGCTCGCGCGGGCGGATCATTAACTCGCTCGATATCGATGAAATCCGCTGGCCGCTGGCGGGCGTGAAGCTCACCCAGAAGGGCGTGGACGGCCGCCTGCAGGCGATCCTGCGCGCCCATGAAAACGAAATGGGCGATTTTGAACTGCACCTGGACGGACAGGCCAGCGACTTTTTACCCGACAGCGGCCTGTGGCAGTGGCGCTACTGGGGGAAAGGCGGGTTTACGCCGATGCACGCCCGCTGGGATGTCGCCGGGAAAGGCGAGTGGCGCGACAACCTTATCGAGCTGACGGCGCTCTCCACCGGTTTTGACAAGCTGCAGTACGGCACGATGGAGGTCAGCAAGCCGCGTCTGGTGCTGGATAGGCCTGTACGCTGGTTGCGCGATGCCGAAAAACCGACCTTCAGCGGCGCGCTGTCGCTCAATGCGGGGCAAACCCGCTTCTCCGGCGGCAGCGTTTTGCCGCCCTCGGTCCTGACCTTCAGCGTCGACGGCACCGACCCGACGGTATTCCAGTTTAAGGGCGACCTCCATGCGGAAAAAATCGGTCCGGTGCAGGTGAACGGTCGTTGGGACGGCGTTCGCCTTCGCGGGCAGGCCTGGTGGCCAAAACAGTCGCTCACCGTCTTCCAGCCGCTGATCCCGCCGGACTGGAAAATGACCCTGCGCGACGGGGAGCTTTATGCCCAGGTGGCCTTCTCGGCGGCGGCCGATCAGGGCTTTGAGGCGGGTGGGCACGGCGTGCTGAAATCCGGCAGCGCCTGGATGCCCGATAACCAGATTAACGGCGTCGACTTTGTGCTGCCGTTCCGCTTCAGCGAGGGCACCTGGTCTCTCGGCACGCGCGGTCCGGTCACGCTGCGCATCGGTGAAGTGGTAAACCTGGTGACCGCGCGCAACATTACCGCGGATTTACAGGGCGATTATCCCTGGACGGAGGACAATCCGCTGCTGCTTACCAACGTGAAGGTGGAGACCCTCGGCGGGAAGATCACCATGCAGCAGCTGCGGATGCCGCAGCACGATCCGGCCCTGCTGCGCGTGGACAATATCTCATCAAGCGAGCTGATTAGCGCCGTCAATCCGAAACAGTTTACCCTATCTGGCCCGGTCAGCGGGGCGCTGCCGTTCTGGCTGGATAATGAAAAATGGATCATTAAGGATGGGTGGCTGACCAACCCGGGACCCATGACGCTGCGCATCGACAAAGATACCGCAGACGCCATCGTAAACGATAATATGGTGGCGGGCGCGGCGATTAACTGGCTCCGCTATATGGAAATTTCACGCTCGTGGACGAAAATCAATTTAGATAACCTGGGTGAATTAACCATGCAGGCGACCATCAAGGGGACCAGCCGGGTGGAGGGCAAAAGCAGCTCCGTCAACCTGAACTACACCCATGACGAAAATGTCTTTACCCTCTGGCGCAGCCTGCGTTTTGGGGACAACCTGCAAACCTGGTTTGAGCAACATGCGGCGATACCTGCTCCCCGCAGTTCGACCGGCAAGGAAAGTGAGGAACAACAATAAACAAGATGGCTGGTGCGCTCACCGTTGCCGTTGCCGCGCTACTGACCGGCTGTACGCCGCGTATCGAAGTTGCTGCACCAAAGGAGCCGATTACCATCAATATGAATGTCAAAATCGAACATGAGATCCATATTAAGGTCGATAAAGACGTTGAAACCCTGCTGAAATCGCGCAGCGATCTGTTCTGAGGACGCCATGAAACGATTAGCTCTGATTTTACTGGCGCTGGGGATGAACGTGCAGGCGGCTACGCTGACCTTAAGCGATGCCCGGGCGCAGGGGCGCGTGGGGGAAACCCTCAGCGGTTACCTTGCCCCGATCCAACAGGATGCGGAAACGCTGGCGCTGGTCAATCGTATTAACGCGGCGCGCACGGAGAGCTATCAGAAGCTGGCCGATAGCAATAATTTGCCGGTCGATGAAGTGGCTAAAATGGCAGGGCAAAAGCTGGTTGCCCGCGCGCAGCCGGGTGAATACGTGAAGGGGATTAACGGCAAATGGCTGAAAAAATAGCTAGCGGTAGCGCCTGCGGTATTCCCCCGGCGAGACGCCAAAACGCTGCTTAAATGCCGTTGAGAAATGGCTATGGTCGGTGAACCCCCAGCTGTAGCCAATGCCCGCCAGCTTTTCATCATCCCCGGCAGCGCGCAGCACCTGCGCGCACAAATCCAGCCGACGGTTTTTGATGTACTGCGCCACCACCAGCCCCTTCTCGGCAAACATGCGGTAGAGGCCGCGCACGGACATTCCGCTCTCGGCGGCAATCCATTCCGGGCGCAGCGATTCAGACTGAATATGGTCGTCAATCAGCGCCACGACGTGCTGAAACTGGCGCTCCTTGCGCGGCTGAATCACCTCGCGCTGTTGGAAAGCGGGGCGCAGCAGGCAGATCATCGCTTCGAGCGCCGCTTCACTTTCCCGGTCGCTCAGGTCGGCATTGCTCATGCTCTCCATCAGCAGGCGATGGCTCAGCTGGACCGTGGGCAAGGTGCGGGAAAGGGCGGTCGCGCAGCTTATCTCCTGGAAGCGACACTGCTGCTCAATAATCTGGCGGGGAACCAGCAGCGAAATCTGGCGAGATTTTTCCCGCCAGTTGATCGAGCAGGGTCGTGACGCGTCAATCAGCGTGATATCACCGGTTCTGAGCAGCGCGCGACGGTCATCCTGCTCAATTTCCGCTCTGCCTTCGAGCTGGAAGACGGTATAGAACCAGGCATCATGACTCTGGGCGATCTCCTGACGGGAGCGGAACAGGTTAACGCCGCCTGCGGTGACGGTGCTGAGCTTCAGGCTGCGCGCATAGCTGGTCTCCAGCTCGCCGAAGAACTTCCCCTCCGTGGGCTGCGCGTTAAACCGCCCGCAAACCTGGTTAATTTGCGCCAGCCACTGCTGATACTGTTCCTGCTCGCTTGCACACGCCATCGTTTCTCTCACTGCACCGTCAACGTTTTCACATTGTTGCATTTGTGTTGCATTTTGTCAGAGCTATGAGGCTGACTATAGGAAAGAACGCTCACCGGTAACAGCGATATAAGCGGCAATTATCGCGATTTGCGGAGCCTGTCACAGGTGGCAAAGCGAATGTCACAGAGACAAAAGCGAGAACGTAAAACCCCACTTAGACTGGATAAACACCCTGCGAAGAATAACGAAGGAGTATCCTATGTCTGCACCACTGGTGGCCATTCAGCCCGCCGTACAACAGTTTTTAGACCGGCAGCATGGCCTGTGGATTGAAGGGCGTCAGGCCGCGTCGGACAGTGAAAAGCGGCTGAACGTCTACAATCCGGCCACGGGCGAGGTGATTGCCTCGACGGCCGACGCCAGCGTCGACGACGTTGATCGTGCCGTCATGTCCGGCTGGCGCGCGTTTGTGGCCCGCAGCTGGGCCGGAAAACTCCCGGCAGAGCGCGAGCGGATCCTGCTCCATTTCGCCGATCTGGTGGAGCAGCATAGTGAGGAGCTGGCCCAGCTTGAAACCCTGGAGCAGGGCAAATCCATCAACATTTCCCGGGCCTTTGAAGTGGGCTGCACGCTGAACTGGATGCGCTACACCGCCGGGCTGACCACCAAAATTTCGGGTAAGACCCTCGACCTTTCCATCCCGCTGCCGCAGGGCGCCCGCTATCAGGCGTGGACGCGCAAGGAGCCGGTTGGCGTGGTGGCCGGGATTGTGCCCTGGAACTTCCCGCTGATGATCGGGATGTGGAAGGTGATGCCCGCCCTGGCGGCTGGCTGTTCAATTGTCATCAAGCCGTCAGAAACCACGCCGCTGACCATGCTGCGCGTGGCGGAGCTGGCCAGCGAGGCGGGCATTCCAGACGGGGTATTCAACGTGGTGACCGGCAGCGGCGCGGTGTGTGGCGCAGCGCTGACCTCGCATCCGCATATTGCCAAGGTGAGCTTTACCGGCTCAACGGCGACGGGCAAGCAAATTGCCCGCGCGGCGGCGGACACGCTTACCGGGGTGACCCTGGAGCTGGGCGGGAAAAACCCGGCTATCGTCCTAAAAGACGCGGACCCGGCGTGGGTGATCGAAGGCCTGATGACCGGCAGCTTCCTGAACCAGGGGCAGGTGTGCGCGGCAAGCTCGCGCATCTATATTGAAGCGCCGCTGTTTGACACGCTGGTCAGCGGGTTTGAGCAGGCGGTGAAATCCCTGAGCGTCGGGCCGGGCATGTCGCCGGAGGCGTTTATCAACCCGCTAGTGTCGCGCGCGCACTGCGATAAGGTGCAGGCCTTCCTTGATGAAGCGACCTCGCGCAACGCGGAGCTGCTCGTCGGTAACCGGGGGCCAGAAGGCAAAGGCTATTACGTTTCGCCAACGCTGGTGGTGAACCCGGATGCCTCGCTGCGCTTAACCCGCGAAGAGGTGTTTGGCCCGGTGGTCAACCTGGTGCGCGTCGCCGACGGCGAAGAGGCGCTCCAGCTGGCAAACGACACCGAATATGGCCTGACCGCCAGCGTCTGGACGCAGAACATCAGCAAGGCGCTGGAGTACACCGACCGGCTGCAGGCGGGCACCGTCTGGGTGAACAGCCATACGCTGATCGACGCCAACCTGCCGTTCGGCGGCATGAAGCAGTCCGGGACAGGGCGCGACTTTGGCCCGGACTGGCTGGACGGCTGGTGTGAAACGAAGTCAGTGTGTGTGAGATATTGAAAACAAGCCGGGTGGCGCTGCGGTATGAACCGGAAACATGGGTAACACTTTAGACCGGATACATGGGTAACAGTTATAACTGGCATAGAAGAGGAGACTCGCTATGCCCTGGACTGAGACCCGACCT
>NZ_JBLKDA010000033.1:0-40040 GCF_047530215.1 Enterobacter sp. 01-M-03-SI-ECC | reverse complement strand
TCTTTATCTGACATGGTCACCAACATGCGTTGAGCCCCTTAGAATTGCATTCAGTTTAGCTTACTCTAAGGTGACGTTTCTATCTGGATAAAAAGTGACATTACTAAATGGTTCTAACAACTTAAGTGCGCATAATCAGGATTATGTAAGATCAGCGTTAAGTAGTCGATTTATTTGAAAGTGACGTCGTCTTTAAGTTAAAATCACCTATAATCAATACCTACTGGAGCAGCTCATGGCTGACACCTACCTCCCCCCGGGCTTTAAAAAATGCAAATCATGTCAGCAAGTTAAACCCTTTGAACAGTTTGGAAAAGAGCTCAAGGGCAAGTTTGGCCTCAAGAGTAAATGCCGAGCGTGTATTAGCGAGAAAAACAAAACGTACGCAGCAGGCCCAGGGGCCGAAGTAAAGACGCAAAATAATAGGACCTACCAGGCAGAAAACAAGACTGAGCTCGCGGAGAAAATGCGCGTTAAGCGTGCGAAAGAAAAATTTGGTGATCGCTATAATTCCTACCTCGCTTCTTTAGAGTCCATGAAAAAACTCAAATAATGTAATCGCCAACGGAGGAATAATGAATGTACATCTGAAATATGATACGATAAAGCACTATCACTTTGATTGGCTAACGCCTGCTGGCGACTATCCTAATTCAGCGGTTATGCTCGTAGGTTTCCGTGATGGGCGCTGGATTATTGTTCAAGAGTTCGGAAATGATTATAGCTGCTTCGAGGGCGTTCTGAAGAATGGTGATGATCTTAATACGGAGCCTAAATTCTATTCCGACTTAGAAAGCGTAGCGGTTGCTGCTTTTGGCATGATGAAGCAGATATATCCCCAGTACCAAGATAGCACGTTAGAAGAATTCCTCGCTGGATAAAATATTCTAGAAACCAAACTCGCCTTATTCGAAGGAAACTGACTATGTATAGAAAGGTTTTAGCTCTTTCAGCCTTACTGATTTCTGCTTGTTCCACCGATAATCCTCATAAACAAAGTATGCACCACAATGATTTTGAGCTTTCGGACTCAGCTGTAAAAATTCAAATCAAGTCTGGAAATAAGACAATCTCCGGCTCAGGTACTTGGATCGATGAACAACATATTCTTACAGCTTCACATTTATGGCTTGATGCAAGCAAGGATTATAGTCTAAGTATAATAACAAGGAATGGGAGCCAACCAGCAACAGTTATCAATATTGATGATCCTAAGAACCGGGACCTCGCTCTTTTAAAAGTAGAAAAAAATACTATTGTCAAAGCCCCACCTAATTGGAAGCTTCCAGTATGTGATAATGTTCTAGCTCCAGGTGAGTCTGTTTGGGTTCTATCGGGAATGTATAATACGCTTTCAAATACGTATGCTTCCCCCGACTCAACCTACTATTATAAAGGAATAGTTGGTTCTGATGGTTTGACTGCTTTTTATCAAAATGGAGTTAGTGGAAGCGCTGTGTTAAACCAATCTAAGAGTTGCTTATATGGTGTTGTGAGTCAACAAGACATTAAAAAGATCAATGTCTATCAGATATATATTACGAAGATTACTACAAATGAAATTATACGCGGATTCATAGGTTATAAAAATAATTAAATGAGCGTAATCTTACAACAGGCAATTCCGACGTTATCTGCGTTGGTCTACCTATCTGAACCTTTAAAAGGAACGTCTATCATGTATAAACTTTTACCCGCAATACTAGTCTTTCTTTCGGTGTTCCTTGGACTAATCGCTCTACTCAGTGCTATCAAAAATGGTTCTGATGAATTGGCGGTATTCCTCATTACACTTTCGGCGTGGTTCGCTGCTTTAAGTAAGTTTTATTCACTTAAACTGTATAAAAATAGTTAGCCTGTGAATCCAAATACAGTTGACAAGTATCCAGCACTGCCCCCGTGATTTATTCAGGTTAGAAGCATTCCCGGAGTGCAGGCTGGGATTAGAAAAGTTACTTTTCTTACGATGTACCAACCAATAGGGCACGACTTATCGTAATGCCTAATTACATATTACCTGTTTAAGTCGATCTAATAATTTCATTGGAGCAGACATGTCCCCGGAATTGGTATCAGGCATTGCACGAGTGGCGCATGAAAAGCTACTTTCAGTTTTGACGGAGTGCGGCACAAAGAAGACGAAAGGCACATGCCTTTTTGCAAGCTATCTTGTATGTTATTTAGCAAAAACTAAAGGTCTAGATGCTGTTGTTCGTGGGGGTAACGGTGCAGATGATGGCGGTATATTTACAGAGAGTGGTGGCTTTGGCCATTATTGGTGTGAATTGAACTTCGAAGAAGTGCAATATTATATTGACATCACTTCCGAGCAGTTTGGGTTTCATCCATACATAGTGAAACGCGTCAACGATATAACAGGATGGCCACGATATATTCCTGGTGATCAGGAAACGGTCGATAGTCATTTAGAACAATTATTACGCGACGGCTATACAGAATAGGCTGCGTATACACTATCGCAGCCTTTCAGGCTCTTAACCCTTGTGACCAGTTAACGGAACCACTCAGGATGACGCTGCCGATCAACGTTGATAACCTGCGAATTAAATTCAACGACATCCGCTGGAGTAAGCATTAATTCATCAGGATTTACAATAAATGGTCTTAAAACCACTTCGCCACCGTCTTCTTTTGCACCGTAGATATTAATAAGAAAGTGCAGTCGTTGATTTCCGTCAGCATTGCGTTGCCATTCTCTAAAAGTCAAAGTCTGTTTAATATAGTTTGTTAAAAGAAATGCGAATTCAGATTCTTCCGTTTGTGAGATACCGTTTTTGTTAGACATTTTTTTTAGTATCTTTCCGAGCATGGATACACAGGCATCTAGGGAAGGTGCGAATAAGCAGGTCATTTCTTCCCAAGCTGACTCGCTGATTAAAATTTCGCGGATCTGGGCCGATTTTTTTCCCGCAAACACATCGAATCAGCCTATTTAGGCTATTTTTTCCACCATTTCTGGCGTTATTTCCGGTTTTTACTGAGATCTCTCCCACTGACGTATCATTTGGTCCACCCGAAACAGGTTGGCCAGGGTGAATAACATCGCCAGTTGGTTATCGTTTTTCAGCAGCCCCTTGTATCTGGCTTTCACGAAGCCGAACTGCCGCTTGATGATGCGAAACGGGTGCTCCACCTTGGCACGGATGCTGGCTTTCATGTATTCGATGTTGATGGCCGTTTTGTTCTTGCGCGGATGCTGCTTCAAGGTTTTTACCTTGCCGGGACGCTCGGCGATCAGCCAGTCCACATCCACCTCGGCCAGCTCCTCGCGCTGTGGCGCTCCTTGGTAGCCGGCATCGGCTGAGACAAATTGCTCCTCTCCATGAAGCAGATTACCCAGCTGATTGAGGTCATGCTCGTTGGCCGCGGTGGTGACTAGGCTGTGGGTCAGGCCACTCTTGGCATCGACACCAATGTGGGCCTTCATGCCAAAGTGCCACTGATTGCCTTTCTTGGTCTGATGCATCTCCGGATCGCGTTGCTGCTCTTTGTTCTTGCTAGAGCTGGGTGCCTCAATGATGGTGGCATCCACCAAAGTGCCTTGGGTCATCATGACGCCTGCTTCGGCCAGCCAGCGATTGATGGTCTTGAACAATTGACGGGCCAGTTGATGCTGCTCGAGCAGGTGGCGGAAATTCATGATGGTGGTGCGATCCGGCAGGGCGCTATCCAGGGATAATCGGGCAAACAGGCGCATGGAGGCGATTTCGTACAGGGCATCTTCCATGGCACCGTCGCTCAGGTTGTACCAATGCTGCATGCAGTGAATACGCAGCATGGTCTCCAGCGGATAGGGCCGTCGGCCATTGCCCGCCTTGGGATAAAACGGCTCGATGACAGCGGTCATATTCTGCCATGGCAGAATCTGCTCCATGCGGGAGAGGAAAATCTCTTTTCGGGTCTGACGGCGCTTAGTGCTGAATTCACTATCGGCGAAGGTGAGTTAATGGCTCATGATGTCCCTCTGGGATGCGCTCCGGATGAATATGATGATCTCATATCAGGAACTTGTTCGCACCTTCCCTAGACTTAACGATGTTAAAATTTTGGTTGTATTAAAATCCTCCTGCGAAAGTGAAATCATCCATGTATTATCTTTATGATAGTCGGTGATATAAATAAAATGAGATGTAAAAGGCGTTGAGTGATTGAACTCTCCTAAGTTCCATCCATACTGTCTCACTGTATTTGAGCTAAGTTCTTTGTCGGTAATGTTCATAATTCATACCTTTCGATAAAGTCTGTAATGATAATTAGCTATCTCAAAGGCCCAGAACAACTCTTGAAATAACCTCACTCGAAGAATTTATCATATTGAACACCCCTACCTAATAACCTTGCCGACTTAATAAATCACAATAGCCCTCCCCTGTCATTTTAAAACGCTACTTGAATTTTTGATAGCTTATAGTTGTTTTACGTTCTTTGTGATACTCATATGTCATCTTCTCTTTCCAGTACCAATCTTGTAAATCCTGCAAGTCTAGCCCATTTTTCTCACGTATGCTTTCGTGTAATTCGCTAAGCGCGAGTTTATCATTAGGTTTATAAATGGCTAATTTTTCTTCAAATAAATCCAGCCAACGTTTCCCCATCTTTCGACGCAAAACAAACACCATCGTGATAATTGTACTGAAATGCACAGCAATTAGTTCCAACTTATGCGATTGCTGACCAGATAAAATTACTATTGTAACAACAGGGATGGCCGTATATAAAGCAATCAAAGCGACCATAAGTTGATATGGTTTTTCCCGTATTACCATGTCCATGGGTAAACCAGAGGACGCTACTGCTTGCCAAAATCTTAAATACCTTCCGATGGACTTAAACCTTTTCCCGTTTTTATGCATAAACCTGTTTTTATTTACTATCATGTTAGACCTCTATTTTTCTGTAATTCTAGAAGAATGTTACCTTAACCCTTAACAGGGATAACACCGCATGTATTATCTCCATAATCAAAGCGCAGGGCCGGTAATAAAAAGTACCATACCATCGATGTGTAGTTCGTTCAGTGCATCCCTGTCCGTGGATAGCTTTCTAATGTTGTCAGGAGTTGCATCAATCGGGTATAAATCTTGCGTCAGTTTGACGAGATTCTTCTCAGTGCAGGTAAGACCGCCTTCAGCGAGAGTGCGCAGGTAATCACTAAACACGACTTCTTTTTCATCAGAGGTAAGTCGCTCGAAGTACCCCATATGTTCGGACGTGAAATTCTCATCTGCAATACTTCTCACTACTGAGATGATATCCGACCTTATGACCAACTCCCGCACCGCAGCATAAAAAATCCTGCCGTAATGTCCTGACACGTTTTCCTTTGCGAGCCACCAGCGCTCATCCGTGGTAACGGGTACTGTGGTCGGGGATGCCAGTAGCAGAACGGGGCTTAAACCGGATCGCGATAACCCTTCAGCAAAAGCTTCTTCAGGAAGACTGCTAACAGGCTTGCCTTGATAACGTGCTTCTACCATCTATGCTTCTCCTTTCTGATGTAGGCATGACTGCCTTCTATTTAAGCAATCAGTAAACCGGATTGAGCTGAGCAACGTTATCCTTCTCCCATCATTGCTTGCCACTTTTACCATAAGCGCCAAACAATTAGCCCCATTATTCCGGTTGTAAACTGAACCTTAACACTAACCAGTATGAATCGGTCATCTGGGGCAAAGTGTCCACCGGGTTGAAGTAGCCAGGTTGTTAGCGGCGGATGGAAAGCCAGTACGAATCCGTAAACTATAAAAGCCAAGCTCAGTAAAAGAAGGAGCATGCGCCCAATACGTTTGAGTTGATAAGATAAACTCGCGCTAGTTTTTCGTGGGGGTACGATATGGTCTTTCAACACTGTCTCCTTGCCAGCAAATGCCGAAGCGCTGGCATAAAGATTAAACAATTTTTATGCCAGTTACTCCGGCGAGATGGGTGATAATCCTCGTTGCCATCATAAAGCCTTATCTCTTTCAAATTTGAGCGATAAGGGGTCTTTGAGCCTGTAATGGCTTTTTGTTTGATGTTTTGATGGCACCTGCCCCCGCGTTTTACCATGACCGAAGTACATAGCGGCTCACACCTTCTGCTGGCTGTTGCCACTCGCTATTCTCCGTTGACGGTCTGAGGCGCGTCGAGCCCCGGGAGATGTTTTTCATCGCCTGCTCAAGAGTGTCCATCCTGTAGGTTTTGATGTTCACCCCTTCTTCAGAAATAGGCCCCAGCAGTTCCGTAACCTCACGCTCACCCTGATAAATATCGACCCACTGTGTAATATTCACCTTATCACCATTCGCATCAATGCCACGTCGGTTAAAGTGGTCAATTTCAAACTCACACACGGTTACCGGTACCAGCCCCTCCGGGCGCGGATACCCGAGTATTTCATCAAAACCAGGTTCCCCTTCATCAGTGACCAGATCAGGCGTCAAATAGAGTTTTCCGTTACGGGAAAAATGCGCAACATGGCAGGACCACTGGTCATTTAACATCGTTGGCATGCTTGTGAACATTCCTGAATACCACCGTCTGGCATTATCAACTGATTTGGTGACGAGGATTTCATCTGGTACTTCCCCGTTGTCCATGGTGTAAAAACTGAGAGACAGAGCGGTATTTCTGCGTGAAAGTAGCTTTTCTTTATTGACCTCTTTATTTTCAAATTTGGACAGGTATTCCTCAAGGAACAGCGCCTGCAACTCGGGTGTCGGCGCTTTCTGATAAAACCAGTCGGCCAGGTCTTTAGTGCCAATATAGATGAGGCTGGCTTTACCTTTTTCGCTCTTGACCGCAACAGGAGCCATTAGGCTTACTTGCTGTACGTACTCACTGGTTTCATTGATACTTTCATAGGCCTCAATCCACTGGCCAAGCAGATTGGTGTAAATCACCGGATCGTTCAGCTTTAAAAACTGCTTAAGAGCCTGAGCGCCACGGGAGCATGTATCAAAATAACGCTGCTTCTCTTCGAAGCTTTTGAAAGCAGTCTTTTTGCCCGACCATGTGGCCACCAGCTGTTCATCTTCGAACAGGGTGTTTTCAGCTGGTAAGAAGTGTTTCATTTTCGCAAAACGTTGATGAGTGACGTTTAAGACATTTCGGGATGTAGCAAGTACCATTCGATGAACCCAGGCATGCCCTTCCATCCGGTTGTCGCATTCAAAATTTGCTGGTGCGGCATATGCAACAAGTTTCCCTGAAGCATTTACCGATAACCTGACCAGCTCATAGCCTTTGCTGCTAATAAAATTACGAACCCCGGGAAGATGTTTGAGCCCCACATCAGCGAGCATATAGAGCTGGTTCAGGAGCTCTTTGGAGCCCTTCTCTGTACTCATGGCAGCTTCCAGCGTCGCCCCCCTGTTATCAGCTCGCCAGGCTACAATGCATCGATCTATCAACTCTGATCTCAGATTAGGCTGGCCAATATTTCCATCGGCCAGAGCCTGGCTCAGCATCTGCCGGTAAGGTTCTTCTGCCTCACGCTCGGCACGAATATAATTTAAAGCCATCTTGAAGAAGCGAATGTAAAACAGGTGATTAGACCTGAATTTACGTCTGTGAATGTACCATTCGAGCTCCTCCGCTTTAATGGTATCCATGCACAGGAAACCCAGTTCAGCATCATTCCTGCTGGACTCCTTAAATAAAGACAAATTCACCTTACAATTGAAATCTCGATCCGTTGAGTATCTGTTTACTGTTGCGTTGACACAGATATCGTCTCCCTGACGGAATGCAATAACCGGCTCATAGTTTTTATGGGTTCTCCCAAGCCATTTATAGCCAGAGTAGCTGTTGTCTTCCTGAACTGCTCCTGGTGCTGTCACTGGGTTCATCAACGAATCCCAGTTGCACATTACCCGGGATCCGGACTGAAGGCATGAGTTTGCCTGTTCAAGATAACTTTGCAGAGACGGCCGTGTCTCAGCCATACCCAAAAGGCCAGAACCGTCTTTGTCGTGCAGAAATTGGAAGTACCGTTCCTGGAACTCAAGGCTCAGAAAACTGTAAGGGGTATTGGTATCATAGAAATCACCAAATAGTTTGAGCCGGTGATCGAGGCCGCAGATAAGGATCAGGAAACGACGGTAGTGAAGTGCCATAAGATCATGCTGCTTCAGTCGGTCGGTATAACTGACGTCCTCAAACTTTATGGTGCTGCCATCAATCCCCTGGAAATGTGCTTCCTGTTCGCTGGCGGAAGGGAATAGCTGCGAAGCCCCAAGATGGCTTTCTACCGAAGAGTAAACCTGATGAATATTTTGACCGTCCCGGACCAGAAGGAATACAACCCGGTTCCTGTCATTGCGGACATGATTTTCCCAGGGATCGCGGTAATCGATATAACGTCGTGTTGTGGCCATACATACGATGGAACGTTCGGACGGAAAAATCTGCTCCACCAGCCCGGGGCTGGTTCGTAAAGTTTCATGAAATTTTTCCATATCAGAGAAGTCGAACCAGCTATCGAGATCGCACCATACGGCCAGCTCTTCATCCACCATCAGCTTTGCCTGAACGACCTGGAGCGGGAGGTGTGATGGAGCGGATTCACCCTTCACGATATTCACTACCTCAACGTCTTTGCCGGTATACAGTTCCAGACTGCCAACGCCATCGTGGATTTTCTTCACATATTCCATGGCTTCTTCTGTAGTGGCCAGACTTGCCGCTGCAACTTCCTCGAAATAGGGCAGCATTCTTTTGCTGGCATTAGCGATTGCCTGCGTTCGTTGTGTGATGATTTTGCTGATGGCTGTGCTGATCTGCCCTTCTTTTAAGGCCGCTTCTCTGATTTGTTCAATGCGGGTATCTGAAATACCAGAGGACAGAGCATTTTGAACTGATCCAATCGCCAGTGAGGTTACCGCCTGCTGCTCTTGTGGGGGCACTAACGCAACGCTAAGGCCCGTCACAGGGTTTTCACGGTCATCTGTACCTAATTGCTCAATCGCAAGGTCACGGAGCCCCTGAGCATCGCTCACGAGGGCTGTAAGCGATGCCTGTAGGCTATTCACTTCTTCCTGAGCTTGTCTGAGTTCAGCATCCCGGATTACCTTATGGTCGGGTTCAAATACAAAACTGGACAGAAAATCCTTAACCAGGAAGCGATGCTCTCGCATTTCTTTGCCACGTTCCCTACGGTTGCCGCTGCTGTCTTCAGTGACAATAGCTACAGTCTGACCGTAAACGCGGGGATGGGCGCGTAGAATCACTGTGTGCAGCTTATCTTCAACGTAACGCAAAGACGTAATGAGCAGCGTATCCCCTGCCACAATACCCTCTTCAGGGATGCTGTCAGTGGACGTCCAGTACTGACCCGCCAGCAAAGAATGAAATCGCTCTAAACGGTCAATGTTATTTTTGCTGACCAGGTCACCCATATACCTTTCCTTCCAGATTCGTATGTTAGGTGAATCATACCAGATTGCACTTACCGTCTAATAACTCAAAAAACACCAACTTCGGCATTCACTAGAAATGAATCCGTCCACTATTATTCATTAATTAAATAGATTCTTAGATATGAATAGCGCATTGCTTTTAAAGCAGGTTTCGCAAAGGGTTAAAAAAGGCTTCTTAAGTGAAGCCTTTAATAATAAATGCTACTTATCTTCAGAGGGATACATTTCCCAGTATTTATTACGTACATTAACAAGGCAATGGTCTGCTGTTTCTGAAGCGCCTTTGTCGCGGTTTACAAAGGCTTCTGCAACTTCATCCAACTTATCCGGTACCGTATTTAATGGTAATGCCTGCTTCAGGTTGGTGGTTACCAGTTCCTTTGCTTTATCATGATTAAGTTCAGTTCGGATGCTTGCATCTTTACAAATATCATCAACCTTACCATCAAGAATAATGTTTGGGATAGGTTCGTTTTCAACTTTATGTGTAGTATTAGCAGAGGAGCCAAAAGCGACTGACATCATCGCACACAGCAGAATATTTTTTAATTTCATAGTTCACTCCATTATGACTATTGATATCTACTTATGAAGTATTAGTTATATCATGTTTGCCGTCAAAACATAGAACCCACTGTTTTGACTTTAAACATATCATGCTACAACGTTTTTTTGCACGTGACTTTAGTAGGCATGATTTATGAGGTTTCAGCAGGACGTCAGATTGTTGTCGATCCAGTATTGATGCAAGCCTACCGTCCATTTCTTCGATAAGGCCGAAAGTAAAAGCGCTAAACCACAGCAGTTACCAGGAGTAAAAATTCGTATGGGATCTGGAGAACCGACTTTAACACTCATAATGAACTCCAGAATGTTGCCATGGCATAGACTATTTCTAAGCCTGACGATATCTGCTTCAGGTTTTTTACCAGCGTCTATCTTTGCCAACATATTCTTCTCGGCTGGAAATGACAGTAATTCTATCGGCATCCCTTCCTGCTTAGCCTTTCGCATTAAAGCGTTACTCATTACTGACGTACCATCTAAGTCCACCAGTACAGGAACTGACTGCTGAACGTTAACAGTTGATTTCAACTTCAGCGTAACCCTGAGTGATGTTTCGATCCCATTCAGAAAGCTCGTACAGGCCGGTAACCATAGACCATGATGCAGCGCCTCGGTTGCTTGTTTAAAAAACCAGTCAATCACGGGGACAGTGCAATGCTCATAATAGTGATTTACCTCGCTGAACCTTGCCATATAAGCATCGTACTCAGCCTGGTCTTCAGGAGATAAAAAATTTGGTGGGAGGAGCATCAGAATCCTTTCATCCTAGCTTGTATACCTTCTTCGTAGGCCAGCTCGCCATTATCGGTAAAAGATGGTTTTTGATGTTTATGATAAAGCTTAATTTTTCGTCAGGCTTGATAGCGTTACCGGAGAGATTTGATCTTTTCTCTTCAACTCGCAATACTGTTTATACATACAGTACAAGAATTCGAGTGTAGCTATGTCTGTTATCCTTGAGCACATTAGCAACAAGCCTTACGAAATGGCACCTTTTTTCAGTGATTTACTAAGCTGTGGAGTGATGAGTCCGTGCGCCGGGCATGAAGATAATGAATTAAATTTGCATGAATATGTAGTCCGCAACCGCCCCTCAACCTTCTTTGTCAGGGCGGCGGGCCTCAGTATGATCAATGCCGGTATCAATGATGGAGCAATACTGGTTGTGGATCGGTCTTTAACAGCACGACACGGCTCTATCGTCGTTGCGCTGGTGGATGGAGAGTTTACGGTAAAGATCTTACACACGTATCCTGAGCTGCTTTTGATGCCTTCTAATCCAGCCTATAAGCCGATACGTGTAAATCCTGAATCCCTTGAGATATGGGGCGTCGTCACCTTTGCACTGAATCAGTTCAGCCATGTACATGCACGTTGATATTAACGGAGCCTATGCGGCATTTGAGTGTGCGATGGATCCCAAGCTGTCAAAAAAGCCGCTCATCATAGCCAGCAATAACGATTCGTCCGTCATTGCAATGAATAAACTGGCTAAAAGCGTTGGTATTAAGCGTGGGACCCCAATTTTTAAGTGCAGGGATTTGATTCAGCAACACCGGATCGAAGTCAGGAGCTCTAACTTTACTTTGTATGAAGACTACTCAAATCGCTTCCATGAAACGCTGGAAAGCTTCGCGCCTCAATCGAGTCGATATAGCATAGATGAAAATTTCATGTTATTGAAAAACATGAACAAGATAATAGATTATGAAGATTACGGCCGGTTGATCAGAAGTACACTTCTTCATAATCTGTCCCTTACCTGTGGTGTGGGTTGTTCAAGCACCAAAACCCTCGCTAAATTATGCACCTATGCGAGCAAACGATGGGCAGCTACAGGCGGGGTTGTAGTTTTGACTGATCAGGCCAGGATCAGGAAGCTCCTGAGCCTGATCAGTACCAGAGAAATATGGGGTATTGGTCGAAAGATTAGTGAACGCCTGTCGGCTTTCGGGATCATCACTGCCGGTGATTTTTATAATAGCGACGTTCGCTTTTTACGTAAAAGCTTTGGCGTTGAAATCGAGCGTACCTGGCGGGAACTGCATGGCGAACCATGTTTCCGGCTGCACGAGTCTCCTCCTGTCAGGCAACAGATTATCGTTTCCAGAAGTTTTGGTCAGCGCCTTAATGAGATAGGCAAGCTACATGAGGCAGTTTCATTTTTTACCGCCCGGGCGGCAGAGCAGCTGCGCAAGGATGGCTCGTGGACCCGTCAAATCACAGTCTTCATTCAGAGTAGCAATTATGCGCAAGGTGAAAACCGCTACAGCAATTGTGGTATCGAGCCGCTTACCGCTACACAGGACACCCGCGATCTGGTTGATGCAGCCATGACCATCCTGAACCGCATTTACAGACCCGGGATAGCGTATGCGAAAGCAGGGGTAATGCTCTCCGCTATGACTGACGGCACAGAGCAACTCAGCCTGTTTGATACTCGCCCGGCCAGGCCTGGCAGTCAGGCACTGATGAAAGTTATGGACCGGTTCAATAAAGAAAAGCGCGGAGCTCTGTTTTTACTGGGGGAAGGCATTCAACAGGATTTTCGTATGAAGCAGGCCATGCTATCACCGAGATATACGACCCGCTGGGATGAATTACTCGTTGTAAAAGCGTAGCGGCCATGACCGGCATGGCCGTACTCATCAAATGTGAAAGTAACTTTAGGCCCCGCGAGCTTTTTCGATTGCGCCCTGCAAAGTTGCTGCGTCCATAGCCCCGGGGATAAATGTGGTAGTCGCCGCATTCGGCTTTTTCATATTCATAATGATGAAACCGGGTGTGCCGGTGATCCCGAGCGCTTCGCCCAGCTGCATATTGCCGGAGATCACGTTTTCATACCGGTTTTTTTCCCTGTCAGAAAACGTGCTGTTAAACCCTGACTTTTCCACCACAGTATTAAAGTCAGTGAGTTCGAATTTGCGTTGAGAGGTCATGAAGGTATGAGCCACAGCCATCAGGTTGTTGTGGTACTTACGATAGGCTTCAGCACCGAAATTCTGATAGACGTGCAGACCCGTAGCGGCCCCCATGGCAGATACAGGTTTTGAACCGGCAAAAATCGGGAATTCTTTAAAGAAGAATTTTACATCTTTGCTCTGATTCATTACCGATTCAACAACAGGTGTAACCCGCATGCAGTAAATACACTGATAGTCGAAGAACTCGATTACCGCGACGTCGGCGTCATCAGGGCCGATGTTTGGCGTCTCCTTGGTATCCAGCAGAGCTGGCGCATATGGAATTATTCGTTCCACTGAGGCACTCACGTTCTGATTTTCCAGCGCCTTACCTGCTTCCACTAAATAATGGGGATTTTTTACCAGGTAAGTAGCGGCAATTTTGCCAATTTCTTCCTCACTGAGCACCTTCGGTTTAAAATAAGTTGCCGTGATTAACGCCGAGGCAGCGGTAGCAATAACCGCAGAAATTAAAATCGTGGCCATCGGTTTTAAATAAAATTCTTTAGACATAGCTACCTTTATGCTTTTCAGCCTGTTAGTTATTAACCTGCGATGGATTATACTGGCCCGGTAAATCGGAATTATTCGTGAAACAATGCTTTTTGGAGATTAAAGGATGATTAGGCAGGGCTTTATACTCACAACCGCAATGCTTTTGAGTGGATGCGGATATCATTTCGCAAACCAGGTAGATGCGTACGATCTAATGCCTCGTCCTGTTACAAATAAAAGGTTTCAGATAGTCCCTCCGGACGAAAGTATTCAGTCCAGAATGTTTTCAGGCCGTTTTGCTGATGGATTAGCAAAAAAAGGAGTCATTATTTCCACTCACCAGCCAGATTATGTGCTCAGGTTCCGAATCAGCAGCTCACAGGAGAACATGCAGTATAGCGAGCAGCTTCTTACTGGGGTGACAGGCTACGTTGTAGATAAAAAGACAACGAGAACTGACAAGCATGGCGAATTGCATACTGACTATGACTACAAGCCAGTCGATGGGGTAATAGGCACTGAGACGATGTCGCAGATGCACTATATGCGACAGCTGGATGTCGAGGTATACCCGTCAGCGAAAGGAGCAAAGCAGGTTCTGAAAGTGAGTATGCAAAGCAATGCACCTGTGCCGTCAGACAGCATTGCTTATTCAGCAATGATCGACGCCTTTACTGATAAATTTGATGCGCCGCTGCGTTCCGGAAATTATGTTGCAGTGATCCCCTGGAACTGAAAGCAGACGGCGGGAAGAGAATGTTCAAAAGTGACTTTTGGACACGCACATTAACGTGGCTATCGCCCTCCCCCATTAAAATCATAAAGTCGGTAAAGATCGCCCATCGTGATGGAATTGGGCTTATTAATGAACAGATACTGTAACTGTTCTTTATGTTGAGTACTGGCAGCTGCATTCATAAGCACTTCCAGGTAGAACTTGTAGCCTATGCTTCGCTCTGAATACATATACTGGAACTGCATCAGTAAAATGCCTGACATAACATACAACAGCAGCAGACTGAGTAATACAGTGCTATCAGGCTGTTCCAGTGCCATACTGACATACCCTGAACCCAGAATGCACAGAAGCCACCCCGTCATTAGAGCAGGCACCCTACGACTCAGACGTTTATAACAACGTTTTATTACGGGATCCCGGAGATACTTTTTGTCAGGTATCCCCGTTGCTCTGATGACGAAGCTACTGAGTATCGACATCTTTTTTCCTTCTGGACGCTCTCAGTCAATAAATCAGGCCAGGCGCTCATTGAAAGCTACCACGAGCTGCGAATCGGGATTTTTTACCAGTTCGGGCCGGATAACTTTTAGTTGCCTCGTTGGGGCGAGCTCATCTGTAGGCCTGATGGTGGTATTACCCGGCCCCTTGCGGGTACTGTCGGTGTTTACCTTGAGCTTTTTATTTCCCAGGTAGCTTTCCATCTTTTTAGAGATGGTGTCACCTGTGGTCGCAACACCAGAGAGTTCCTTTAGATGTTCACCTTTATCCATTTGTACCGATGACATCAGAAATCCGATTCCGGGATCGTTTTCCGTTCCACAGGCTCCGTACTGACATTGTGCAGCGAAAACGGGCTGTACACCTACAGCAACCAGCATTAACGTACTCAGTAAAGTAGATTTCATACACACCTCTTACAGTCGGAAAAGTTACTTTTGCGCAGCGCCCATTTGGGTCACCAGGTTTTCCGGGCTCAGCCACCCCGTAAATAACTGCGGTTTGCCGCTTAGTGTCACCATGGTAGGAGTACCTTGCAGCGGGATTGTTGAGGCCACCTGGAAATGCGATTTGATAATGTTTAAGCAAGCCTCATCAGGACGTCCTTCCGGGATAGTTGAAACCGGATTCATCGCTGCATCCAGAGCTTCGTTTGGCTTTGCTGAACACCAGATTTTGGCCATGTTCCCGGCTACTACCGAGTTCAGTCCTGCACGTGGGAATGCAAGAAACTTAATCGAAATACCGGCATCAAGATAAGACTTCAGATCATGATGCAGTTTTTGGCAGTATCCACAGGTTATATCGGTAAAGATAGCAAGCCGGTATTTTTCGTTTGGTGATTTGTAGTCGATGGATTTTGTTTTGGATGCGAATTCCCGGACGCCCATTAAAATGGCCTGCTCAGTGGTGTTTACCACATCTTTACCTTTCACGTGGAATAAGCTTCCGGTAAAAATGTAATCTCCGTCTTTGCTCACGTAACTTACCCCCTCCCTGGAAATCACCGTAAAAATATCTTTTACTGGCGAGGGTTCGACGTGCTCGATTGAAAGCCCAATGGCTTTGAGCTTATCCCGGGCTGCATCTGGCAGTACCATTGTATTAACCGGCTCGGCATTCATCGTGAAGGCGGTACTTAATGAAAGAAGTAATACCGATGCCTTAATAATTTTTTTCATTTCCGCTCCTTAAATCGAGCACTAATATTATCACGCCCCAAAATTCCAGAATTTTGCTTAAACGCTTAAATCAACGGGTAAAGCCGAAAGAAAGTCGATAGATATATGGGAGAATAGATAAAACGTAGATTCAGTGGAGAAATCGTTGTGTTTACACCACCAGCAGATGATGTGAAACCTATTCCCGTTCCTGATGAGATTTACACTCAGTGCATTACGGATGCCGCCCGCTACTTCGGAATTGATGCTGAACTGGTTTTTACGTTGTTTGACAATGAAGGCGGTAAGGTTGGTACTTTCAGCAGGAATACTAACGGCACTTATGATATTGGCCCAATGCAGATCAACTCATCCAATCTACCTGAAATAAAAAAGCATTTCCCGACGGTAACGTGGCGGGTTCTGGCTTACGATGCTTGCGCAAGTTTCTGGGTTGGAACATGGTGGCTCTATAGAAAAATTGTTGATCGCAAGGGCAATGTGTTTGAAGGGATTGCAGATTACAACAGCAAAACCCCAAAGGTACGTGCAAAGTACATATTTAACTTCATGGTAAAGTACAATCGCCGGATCCAGCAGCGTAACGGGATGGGTGAGCTTTATCAATGGACCCAGCAACCTCCTCGATACAATGGCCATATAGCTAAAAATGTCCCGGAGCAAAACCCGACTCCTGTTGTTAAATAAATACAACCCGATATTACAGAAGATCATCGAGTGGCTTGGGTAAACCACCACAAATATTTCACACTGACTCAGGAGTAATATATTGTCTTCTTCTGCAAGAAATTTATTTAAGATTCTCTCTTCTTTCTTGATCCAGAAAAACCCTCATCATGAAGAAGTATGTGTTCATGAAGAAACAACAGCTGGTTTATGGGCCCCTCTCCCTGATTCGCATGTCGTGCTTTTCTTAGATTTCGATGGGGTTTGCCACAGGTGTAAAAATGAAACCTTTGAGCGAATGCCACTGTTAGAGAAATTGCTGGATAACTGCCCTGCCATGGTGATTGTTATCTCCAGCTCATGGCGTGAGTGCGCTAATACAAGTTATCTGAAATCTCTGTTCCGGGTGCCTTATAGAGACAAAATCATAGGTGCAACCGGTTCGGTATATTTAAAACACGGACAGACTGGTGTGCGGGCTGCCGAGTGTGAGGACTTTGTCTTTTCACATCGAGTTAAAGCATTTATCTGCCTTGATGACGACGAATCATTATTTCCGGCCGGTTATCCGCATTTGCACAAAACCGATTATTACACGGGCCTCACCGAATCTGACCTTGCAGCTCTTAACGCAAGGTACCATCAGCTCATGGGACGCTGATGAACAAAGTAACTTTCCTTTTACCCTGTCACTGCTGATCTCGTACGCCCATCCACTTTAGGATTGATTGTTTTATACCATACGCAATAATGTCTCATATGAATTCGACAAGAAAGGGACATTATGCTGCATCACTGTCAGGCTAAGTCACTGGATGACATATACCTTGAGGATATTCCCCACATCATACATCCGGCCACGGCGGTACATGACCTCGAAGATACCGCCCTGCCAAACCGGATTATTCAGGAATGGAATTTACCGCAGGGATATACACAGTTTGTCAGCCGGTATCACCAGTTCCACCATCAACGCCCCTGGCTCGCTTACCGCGATACGCTTGACGACATCAGATACGGTAAGATCGTTCTGCTTAGAAAAGACATAACCGGCAATGCCGGGCCGGGGGTTATATCAAATGGCAACCTACGCAATGACCTGCCCCTGTCCCTCTTTACCCGTCTGCGCGATATCATCTCTCGTCAGTTGAAACGCCCGGGGTATTACGTTCGATCAACGACACCAGCACAGCACGCCCAATCAACAAAAACCATTAATTCCAAAGCGGCTGGTCGTCTTCTCGCAGCTGGCGGGCTTTATAATGGAAATGTGGAGGGATTTCGACATACGGCTGAACAACTTGGCGGCGAAGCTGTTGAAGGCTATGACCAGGTATTGAACGAAACAACTTCAGGTATGCTGGTTGCAGCGGCTTCACTTCTGGTTATCCGAAATCCAAGGTCTGCGGATGAATTGACAAGTTATCTCGGCAAGTACAAAAAAGCACACGTTTTGCTCGATGATATGAATGTTAGCGAATTGAACTACATGCGCCGAGACAGAGCTGAATATTTAGCTCTCCGTGGACAATTCAACAATACTGTACGCCCTAACTTCCTTAAATCACTTTCAGACCACCCAGATGCCCTGGCTACGTTTGAACCTAACGATTTGATGAAACTTGCAACAGGCAAGGTCCCCTCTGGGTGGCAGGTTCACCACAAGATCCCTCTTGATGATGGTGGCACAAACGCTATAGACAACCTGGTACTTATTCAGAATTCACCATACCATTCAGCACTGTCGAAAGCACAATCCATCATTACGAAGGATCTACCGTATAATTCAAGCACCAAAGTTCTATGGCCATCGCCGAACGGTGTTATCTACCCGGTAGGAAAGTAAGAGGCGCTCATGAAAGATTTAACTCAACTACTCAGCAGCTTAAAGAGGTTGATGGTTGCAGATCACTACCCTTTAGCCAGCCCGGTAGCCCCGGAAGTCTTGAAAGACTTAATCTGCAATCCGCCTCCAGTGGAGTGGGCAGATCACAAAAAGAGCGCCTATATAGATATACAGAAACTCATTAAAACCAGGCTTGATTATGCCCAAGTGTTTAATGCTATGGATGGTTTTGAGTACAACGGACTTACGTTTTATAACCTTGTTCAGGCAGAGAACGAAAATCTATTGTGGTCAAATATTTACATACGCAACTTTGAAGCACGAGACAATGAAATCTACGTTGACCCAAATCTCACTGATAAGGTGTTAATCGGAGAAGATGGCATGTCACTTTTCGCTTATAGTTTTGCAGACGACTGCTTTCAGATAAGAGACAAAGCATCTACTGATTATGTTATTGAATCTCATACAGAGTTTGATAGATTTTTGTCTTCACTGATTCAAACCGTCAGTTGAATGTTCCGCAAGAGCGGTACTTCTGAAAAAAAGGCCGCAAACACATACTTTGCGGCCTTAATTGTTTAGCAGTAATTTACAATCTATTGATAGTCATTTCAGGAGGTTATATTCAACCTCCCTTATTTTTTATTTTCATTAAGCCACTGATCCGCTTTATCGACACGTGACTGGTAAGGCTCATTTGTGTTGCTCAGCTCTGACTTCATGTACTGAATGAATTCATCTGCTTTCTGAGGCCCAAAGCGTGGGTCATCCGTCAATTGCTGCCGGATAGCCCTTTCAGAGTTCTGCGCTGCATTCGCATAAGTCGAAACGCCGTCGCTGCTAATACTCTGATACCGGTCACTTACAGCTGCGACGCCATCAGACATCTGCATGTGATTAAGGACTTTACCCTGGAGAGAATCAGGCATATTTGCAGGGTTAGAGGCATCATTTGCTATCGATGTCTGGGTTTGAAGGATGCCCGCTCCCGTAAGCATCTCATTTACCGGTTTCGCCCCAACGCTGGTTAGCGTATCCGAAACAAATTGCTGGCCCCCGAGTAGCGCACCAGAAATCGCGCCCCGCTCAGTGTTGGCCTCTATCTTTTCCCCAACCAAGCGATCTGTGACGGTCTGAGTGCGGTTACCAACGAGACCACCGCCCGACCCACCTTCTCCCAGGTTTGCCCGTACGACTGACTCAAGTGAACCATCAGCTCTGTTATGAGTGTTGAAACTGCTATGGATGCTCTTAACGTCATTCATACTCCAGTTAACGTTATAGTTACCCAGTTCATTAAGGATCTTCTGGGTATCCGCTTTGAGCTGCTCTCTTTCGGCACCGGTAGCCATGGTGCTGGCACCATAGGTAAAGACAGCTTGCTGTGCCAATTCAGCTCGCTTATCGTCCCGGCTTAAGTTCGGGTTGTTGGCAACACGACTAAAGTAGTTATCAGTGTTATTAGATAAGCCACGAACTTGCCCGCTCTGATACATACTGTTCAAAGCAGTGGCTCGTTGATCCATTCCATCACCAACCACCCGACCTCCAACCTTTTCCAGATCGTTAAATGTGCCTTCTGCATTTCTGACATCCTGACCCGAATTGACGACTTTCTCTACACCCTGATTATTCAGTACAGGTCCATTCTTTTCGAGAGAATTAAGCACATTCCTTTCTTCATCAGAATAAGTGCGGCCCACGTTGTTGTTATGTATTCCCTGAATATCGCCTTTGCCCGCGTTATCAAGGTTATACGGAGTAAAGCCAGCTTCACTTTTTCCAGGGACATGCTGTGTCGCGTCCTGAGCGTTGGAGGAAAGACCGAGTTTAGCCTGCGAATCTACACTTCCACCCAGTTCCCCTACGCGTGACGCACTCATCACGCCAGACGTATTTACGCTGTCAGGAGTTCTATCCTGTGCCTGAGTGATAGTATTAATTCCTGACCCGTCACCTGAAATTCTGTCGAGCTGATTGGTGATAGGTAGCAGCTGCTGTGCATTACCACCGAAGTCGGAAACCAGACTTTTAAGCAGGCTGGAGGTTTCACGGAGATCCTGTTTATTACTTTCGGCCGTCTCTCCCCGGGCGGTATCAATCGCAATTTTTTGCTCACTGAAATCTCGGGTTGCAGCCACAAGCGCGTCAGTACGTTGAAGCTGCGATCCAAGCTGATTACTGGCCTTGAAGGTATCGTTATAGGAGTTGAATTTCTCCATAAACGCATTCTCATCCAGCCCATTCTTACGAGCAAAATTCCTTACATCATCATCACTGAAGTTTTTGTTGCGAATAGAATCGGAGAACCTGTCCAGGTTAATGCTTTGTTTAGAATCAAGGCTCATTCCACTATTGGAGCTTGCGTTAGTCGAAACCGATGTAGAAATATTTTGCGCCATCGTCTGTGTCGCCTGGTTCATTTTCGACGATGCTTCTTTAAACGCATTAGTATTGGATATCTGATCGCTGCTTACCTGAGACGCCGCTTTACTGAACTGGTCAGTTAACGCAGAATCCTGGCTAAGCTGATTCGTGATTGCTTTTGAAAGGTCATTTGAAAGCGAGTCACTGCCTGTATTGGTCTTAGATGCACCGCTACTCAATTGCCCTGCTACAGCCGCTTTCAGCCCGGCTCCATTGCCAGTTCCAACACCTCCATTAAGCCCAGCGTTGAGAATAACATTTGAAGCAATGCTGGCCATCTGAGACGCACTCACCCCATGTTTCGTTGCAATACCTTCTGCTACAGAGGCACCAATCTTATCCGAGATCTGCTTCATTGTTTGCAGGTTGGTTGAGAACTGCTGGCTCGACTGTCCTGACCTTCCAATTTCGCTCATCTGACTGTAACCAGCCTGGAATGAATTACTTGCCGCACTCATAACTGATGAGGTTACAGCTGATCCTTGTCCCTGGCTGTTAGCGATACTTGAACCAGCATTCCACATTCCAAGACGGAAATTACTTGAATCAACTGCGCCGCCATCGCTGTATCCCTGACCGGTACTGGTTAAGGCGGTTCGTGTCACGTCACCAAATGAAGATTTACCGCTGTTAGGGCCATCCCATACTTTGGGCGTTACATGACCAGTATCCACCGGCGCATCGGGGGTCACTCCCTTAACCGCATTCATCATCGGGTGAATCGACTGTGTCATCAGGAATAATGTGAGTACCGGAATCAGAGCATAGAGGGCGGAAGCAACAGACAGGTATGAACTGTATGTTTCCGCAAGCCCTGGGAGTCCCATCCACGTGACGGCATTATTCTGGCTGTTGAGGGTGCTCCAGGTATCCAAGTCGGCCGTCGCGACTTTCTTCACATACGCGTTGACCATTACTGCCGTAAGCGGCCACATATTCACGAAGAGGATAAGTTGCAAATATTTCGCCGCAGCGGCAACACCATTACCACCTAACGCCAGCAGCATAAGCAAAGCAAATGGAGCAACCATATAAGCAAACATTTCAAGGAATGCGATTGCTGCTCCCGACAGTTGTAACCACAACTGGCCCTGTGAAGCCATTGTGTTGGTTCGCTTCAGAGAAGCCTCAAACAACTGCATATCGGAAGCCAGACCGAGTGGGGTCTTATATTTGCTTGCGCCATTTCTGAGCTCATTCATAATGAACAGGTTCAGGGTGGCGTCATACGAACCAATAGCCTTACCGTACATACCATTTGCTGACGCCATAACATCAGTAAAGCTTGCGCCGGTAGGTGCACCATTTGCTTCGTCTGGAGTAAGGATGCCGTTTGTCTGTCCTATAAGGGAAATAGTCTGGCGAGCTTCAGCTGTACTGGTAACCTGTTTCACAGTTGACCAGACCTCATCACACGTACCAGATTTTGAACCGTTAGCGCCAACAATACTGGCAGAGGCATTCTTCAGTGCGCCTTTCATCGCCTGATTAATCCGGTCCATGCTATCTGCCAGATTAGCTGAGAAAATATCGTTAAAAATAGTTTCTTTACCGGCAATATTTGCGCTTGAGTTTTGGGTAGCCTTCAGGCAGTTGTATGCAAGAGACTGAACGGTAGCACATACGTTCATTGGCCCTAGCCCGCTGGCCGGTTCAGGAAATGCGGAACAGTAGCCCAGGCTATCGCCGCCCCATTGCAAAAACTTCACGAATCGGATCATCGGACCGAGGGTGATGTCATCGTCCAGAGTTGTTGCAGACAGGTCCACCGGAGAAAGCGGATCAAACGCTGTTTTATAATCCTTCAGCAAACCCTGGCTTAAGTTAGTGGTGACGGTTGCCATCGCAGCAATAAAAATTGGAATTCCGTCGACGTTTCTGACCTCTCCCGACTTTACAGATTCAATAGTTACATCCACTCGAACCATTGCCATCATGAAAAGGATCAACCCCAAAAACCAGGAGAAAAACGGTAATTCATTTTTGGTCGGAGCCTGAAGCCATAGCCACGTTTTATAGAATAGGCTCACACCTGCTACAACGGCGGCCGTGGTCAGGAACTCTTTTACACCAGTATATTGAGAAAAGATCAGGGCAATACCGGTAAAAGCCGACCAGACAAAATCAATATCACCCAGGGTATATATGTTGTAATCCATGTCAGACCTCAGTTACGTGTGCCACGAATACTTTCAGTGAAAGCCTTCCGTTGCAGGCGACGGTTATCCCAGGTTGAAATGACGTCCGAGCTGGTACCGACCTGGCTGTGCGATAGCTCATAGGCGGCTTTAACCTGTTTTGAGAGATTGTCTGTTAATCGGTTGAGATCATCCCTTTTACCCGACAGCGACTCACTCGGTATGCTCATGGTTGAAATTTTGGCCTCAACCTGGCGCAACATGTTGATTACGAGGCTCGTCGCAGCAATAGTGCTGATGTCCTGAATGTATGCGTACCCTTCCGGTGCTTCGAATGTTTGCAAAGAGTCGATAATGGTCGGGATGCCGATATAGGAGATAATGCGTAATTCATCATCTGAAACACGAACGTCGTTGATGATTTTTTTCTGTACGTTTAAAAGAAGATCAGAAATGGTATCCTTCAATCCCTTAAAACCACCGTCATTAACTTCTGACATGACAAGGCACTGAGCCTTTCGTGGGGATGATGGATCTGGTGCCGGAGAACACTTGAGCATTTTAATTGATCCGCCAGCTGGTGGCCCCATGATGTAATCCGTGACAGTCATGGTAGACGGGCGGACTTCCATTCCCGCTTTTTCGCCTTTGCTATCCCAGTTGATAATGACAGTACCTACGAGAGACATAAGTTGTTCTGCCAGTTTATAACCGGATAACTCCGTTACCCCTCCGATGTTCATCGTTCCCTTATCAATATCCATGAACGACATATAGAAGAGGTTACCACTGAATTTTTCAGCGAACTCTTCGGGATCCTTTGCTTTAACCTGAGAAGTGACAGCTTCAGGTGACTTTGTCATCGATGAGCCAAAATCAGGAATAAGACCATTAATCGATCCCAGAATTGAGGCTGGTCCAGAGCTAACTGAGTTAGCGAACTGGCTTGGCGTACCCACGTTTTCAGAAAGGAAAGAGTAAGTTGCATTGCATGAATCTTTCGCAAATTTATTTAGCGCTTGCAGTTTGTTTTGGATGTCATTAATCGTTGCAGCACAGTCAGCACAAATAGCTGAAACAGCAACGTTAAAAGCATAGATAGCCGCACCCTGGGCAATACCACGGGCCACCTGCACAAGCTGGTCCCCGTTGATCATGCTGAAGGACCCAAGAAAAACGTCAATACCGTTACAACCGACAGAAGCTTTTGGAAACGACATGGAAACAAGGTTGGTATTAACGTTTGTTGTTCGGTAAGACATTGACCCGCCAACTATGCCTGTACGGGTTGCTGTGGAAAAGGTGGCCGGGCTGGTAGACGTCATCATGCCATTGAAAATGTTACGCATTGCGTTGTCTGCATTTGCAGTCGGGGCTAAAATTGCAGCACAAACAGAAAGAGACAAAAGTAACTTTTTGAAGTTGAAAACGGCATTACTGCGCATAAGTGCCTCCAAAACTGCCGCCAGCATTGAGATAATTGACCGGATCGGCCGTAGGCATGTCATAGCCTTCGAGTTTTTGGTCCATTATTTTTTGAAGTAGGAATGGGTCTGATTCCATTTCGGATTTATTAACGGTAATAACGCCATCATCGCCGATGGTATATTGCCTTTTAATATCTAGAGTTGACTGGAACGAAGCGTCATCGATCAGATTCATGCCCTTCGCGGCAAGTATAATAGTGTTCTTTAATTCATCAGCGGAGATCATGCCTTCACTAATGCGCTGAGCTGATGTCCCATCCTTTGAAACCAGGAAAATTGTAGGTACCTCTCGAATTTTAAATTGATCAATAATTTGTGCGTTGGGGATGTTAAAATCCTGAAAAAGGCCATTATGCAATGGCCTTCCATCCATACTGATTGGAAGAATATCTACCGAATAATAGTTCTGCATAAATTGAAGTATTTGGCTTTCTTCGTGGCAAAACTGGCAAGTACTCTGGAAAAAGAAAAATAAACCTGACTTAGTAAAGATATCTTTCATTACCGTTTGCTGATTTTTTTCAACAACAGTGCGGTGAGCATCCAGTGCCACCTTTTCCACTGGTTGCCTGCGTTTTTCAGACATCATCGGGTTTTTAAGAAAATAATCTTTTGATTTGTCAGAAAAACGCGTACTGATATCCAGCATTAACCTTTGCGCCGTGTAATAACGTGATAGATTTTCTGCGGTAGGGTTATCCATTGCCTGCGTTAACAGTCGAGGCATATTCTCTTTTAGCCATTTTGAATTTAAATCTACCATTTCCTCTTTTGAAGGCGAGCTAGCAGCACCGGTTGGTGGCAAAACCTCTTCTTCTTCAGCTTCGCTTTTTTTAGCAGGATCGTCATACCAGAAGAAACCCTTCTTATAAGCCTGGCCAGATACAAAGGGCGTATCTTTTATTAGGGGTTGCTCAGGGCTGGCGTGGGCACCAGTAATTACCAAAGACATAAGCAAAACCATCTTTGAAGGCGCTAATGCAATACGAGTCATAGACCGTTCTCCTTTTCTGATGCGGTTATGATGGCATACAAAAAAAAGGTTAGAGCTCGTATAGCATGGTCGTTTTTATGTTGAAAAGGACGGAAAAGGAGTGCTGACTAAGAAGATAGTCTCGGTGATGGAAAGATCATCCATCTTGCACGTTGTCAAAAATCCGGTGTAACAAAAACATGGTTTTATCGAATATCTAAAAGCAAATATTGCTTTGAAAACAGGTGTATTTAGAGCTGAAAAAAATCATCACAAGTAATGCTGTTTCTATATTTCAAAAAAGGAATAGCTAAGGATCAAAGAAGCGAACTTAGACAAGAATATAAAATATATTAATTGAAAGCGATTAAGAAGTCGTCATGCATAGAAGGTTTTGAGAACCTAAGTAGTTTTACGTTTTCAACAGAAAAAAAGGTGCACATTTTTGGAACGAAGAAAAACTGAATAAAGAAAAATCAAATTATATCTTTACTTGTCAAGAGTTGATATTTAAGTTGTAACTAATATTTGATTGTAAAGCAAACAACAGAATTTGACTTAAGTCAATATTTAGATTCAGACAAGGCAAGTTTCGCGATATCTTTTTTAAATTTAATCTAATTCTTCTTGAGAATACCTCTCTATGGCTGAAGCAGTTGAAGATAATCTGCAACGTGGACAATGAGCATCATTTGTCACTGGCACAATGTATGGGCGTTTACATTTTTCGCAGGCACCTAGTTCTTCAATTTCTTTCATAGAAGTAAGGATTTCTATTATTTTATTAACTTCCGGTGCGCATACAAAGTATCCCAGATTATGAAGGACACTCATTATTCGGTTGAAGTCAATTTGCCGAAAACTCGCTTCCGGATTTATTGGATCAAAACCAAAATAGTTAACTGCGACATCAATAACAGCAGAAAAGGCTCGGCGGTTATCTGTGCGTTTGCTCCAGCCCCGGATACCTTTTTTGAGTTTTGTTTTTGCACCAGGCTCAAAATCGATATTTTCAGCAACATGATTACCGTACAAAATTCGTATTGTATTTTTATTTGCCCCAAGCGACATAGTTCTTGCTGCTCGCAATAGAGCATTAGCTTTTGTTTGATCGACCTTTGCCATATCAATAATCCTTTAACATAACTTTATTTGTTAAAGTGTTGAACACATCCTGACGGTGACTGGTGAACATAGTGTCATAACGTAATAGTTCCATCAAATCATCACTAACTTTTCCTAACCGGATGTCAGCAGACAATTCATAAGCCCAGGCAAAAACTTTCGTTTTAAGTGAAACACTCTCTTCAATATGCCCTTGTGAGAAAGCAATTGTACGTGGGAAAAGAACGACATCGTTAATTGTTTTTAACGATGAATAACCAATGTCTTTAATAGCATCAGCTGTAGTTGGTTTTAAACCAAAGAAAATACTTACAAACTCTGGTGCGAGCATTGAGATAAAGAACACCTGCATAAAGTAGTCATTCTGTATATCAACACATTTAGAACGCAACTCATGAATCTTCTTGGGATTATAGATATCCACTGTACCATTCAGAAAAGTCACTTTTTCACCGGCATCGTAAATACCATAGTCAATATCATTTGTATCATATTCACGAATTACATTGGAATCACCGTCCAAGACCGCAGAAAAAAACCTCTCCCATGTAATTTCCTTTCCGAGTGTACGCGGAACCAAAAAACTACCTGGACGTGTTTCCACTTCAAAAGCTAAATCAGCGGCTGTACTAAATCCTTTCCCAAATAGGCGACGCTGGAGAAGAGGAGTCCCAGTTTGATATGCAGAAGATCCATGCACAGGCAATAACATTAAAAATGCACGGTAACTACGAATAAGCGAAATCTCAGTGCGGAAAAGTTTACCGAGTAAGCTACGAGTTAAATTATCAGATTCTGACATGTGCTGATTGTCCTTGCGCCATTACAATTGTTCAAATCTTCAACATGGATTTTTTGTTAGGTGTTCGGTAGGGTGAAAAGTAACTTTTAGTATTTTCTTAAGGCTTGAATAAGCCTTAAATCTATCCCTTCAACCACACCGCTTACTTGTAACACTTTTTAACCAAACTAACCAGAATTTTATCAAAAATTCCTGCGCATGCTAACGAAATGTGAAGCGATTAAAAAAAAACCTAAATCCAGCCCCTCCCAACGTTGGATTAGAATAACGACGTCTTTCACTGACCGTCATAAACTGACATTTTTACTTTTCATCAACCTCATGCTTACATAGGATCACTAAACAAAGAAAAGTGACCCTATGAATGCCTCACATAGGGTCACTTATGTTTGAAAAGTGACCCTATGTAATGTCGTCATAGGGTCACTTTTTATAAAAGTGTCACTATGGACAAAGTTCCATAGGGTCATTTTTTTTGGAAAAGTGGCACTAGATATATGTATAACTTTAATAGAGCAATGCACATTATCAAAAGCAATAATCCACAATGGTCATTCTGTCAAAAGTAACTTTAGGGGGTAGCGATGGAAGTGAGGCTAAACTCGCTGTTACTGTTTCTGAAGGCCCCTCCCGAATGGGGGAAACAGCGAGTGCATTACATCTGTTCAATTCCCTCATCAAAGAGCATTCAAAAATCTTCTGTTCGTGAAAAAAAACGGAAATTTCCTCCGGTATAGTAATTTCACATCAGGAGGCGTCATGAGTAATTCAAATCTTATAAGTTCTATAGAGCTAACACGTAAAAATTTACGTGCTCAGATTGAAGGTTTGCGTGTTGAGGCTGAAGATCTCATTACAAAATACTGGATCAAGTGGAAGGAACGAAACCACCAAGAGATTAACCTTACCCGACATAGCAAAGTTCCAAAGAGGGAGTACCTGGGTTCTTACGCACCAAAAGTTGAGCTAATTGGTAATGCCAGAAAAGTAACGATCACTTGGCATCAGTTCAGCCCTTATAAAACAAGAGCGCCTAGCCACATGTCAAAACGGGTGCAACCAATGAAAAGTGGAAAATATTCTAAGAACTGTTTTGTAAACCATGCCAGCTGGGAATACGAAATGATTTCTGAAACGGAAGCATTGCTGGAGCCTTACAGAGAAATGCTTGAGCTCTATCATTCAGCATATATCGAACTTGGACGAAAAATCCGTCAATACTCAAAAACTAAGGTGGCACAATGAACGACGCAATTATCACGGACAATGAGCGTATTAACATTGAACCAAAAGATGTAATGGTAAAAGGTTCAAATAAAAAGCAAGGCGTAAACGCTCAAACTTCTACTCAACGTAGACCAGAGCACCAGGGTATGGCCAAAGTTATTATTAACCCCGGCACCCCAGACTTTAACCGGTTTTTAACTGCCAGAAATGGAGCAGTCATCAGAGGTTTTGATGATGTGAGTATCGCTATTTCCTCTCTCTTTAAAACGGTTGATGCAGTTAAACATCCTGACCTTGTTCAGGCTATTCAGGATTGGTTCAACGAGCTGCATGAAGAAAACAATAAGATGAAAGAAAATCTTGTTGCTTATATTAAGTCAATTGAGTTCGACAAGAATGACTCATTCATGTCATCAACTCAGTTTGTACCTTTCAGTTTTGAACCAGTACAACTCAACTTCAATAACCACAACACCATGAGGTTTTACAAGTACATCTTCGAGATGAACCAGCTCATGAACACAATGTATGAGTACAACTCATTGGGTTTACTGGCTGTAAGCGACTATCCGGTTATGTCTCACAACATTATAAAGAGTATTAATTTATATGTTGAGAATGTGAAAAAGACTCTGAATGTTTCTCGCCGTAAGGATGGGCCATACAGTCCAGCAGAGTTCATCACCAAAGTAATGCAATATAAAAGTGTGCAGGCATACATTGCAGCCGAACTGTCAGGCAAACGTCGATAAGGTATGATGATGAATTTCAGGGCGCTGTATTTATGTATTAAACGGATTTTGGGGATATTCTCATCTCAGGAGAATGATGCAACCTCTGTAATGATTGAGGATATATCAAGCCTCTCTCCTTTTGCGCAGATTCTAGGAGATCAGAAGTACACTGTTCCTGATCATCCAAATCCAGAAGTCCTGAAATTCATCGAGTATCCAACTCGTCCGACGGGCATACAGACATTTAATGAACAGTCAATCCTGTCTCTGTATCGGGAAAAGCTGCACTCAATTTCAATGATGTTAGCTATCAGCGATAGCGACATCAGGGACGATGCATATACATTTACTAATTTAGTTTTAAAGCCCTTGGTTGAATATGTTCGCTGGATACATCTTTTGCCAGCTTCCGAAAATCATCATCATAATGGTATTGGTGGGTTACTTTCTCACAGCCTGGAAGTGGCCATACTCTCTTTAAAAAATGCGCATCACTCAGAACTGAGACCAATCGGATATCAAGATGAAGAAGTAGTCCGTAGAAAAGTATATCTCTATGCTGCGTTTATCTGTGGTTTAGTCCATGATGCCGGAAAGGTTTACGATCTCGACATTGTAAGCCTGAATTTAGCTAGTCCGATCATTTGGACGCCAAGCTCACAAAGTCTTCTTGACTGGGCACGTGAAAATGACGTGGTTGAATACGAAATCCACTGGCGAAAGCGTATTCATAATCAACATAATATCTGGTCCAGCGTTTTCCTTGAGCGAATCCTAAACCCGGTATGTCTTGCATTTTTGGATCGGGTAAATAAAGAACGTGTTTATTCAAAAATGATCACCGCCCTAAACGTTTATACTGATGGGAATGACTTTTTGTCTAAATGCGTGAGGACCGCTGATTTCTATTCTACTGGTACAGACCTTAATGTTTTACGTGACCCTATCATGGGTCTGCGTTCTAATGATGCAGCAGCAAGGGCCATTAGTACCATCAAGCACAACTTTACCAGTATCAATATCAACAATTACAATGCTAAGCCTATGCACATCATTATCGTAAATGGTGAGGTATACCTTAACGAGAACGCATTCCTTGATTTTGTTCTCAATGATTTCGAATTACATAAATATAACTTCCCTCAGGGAGAGGCTGGTAAGACCGTATTGGTAGAATCCCTAGTTCAACGTGGTTACGTCGAGCCCTATGATGATGAGCGTGTCGTTCACTACTTCATTCCGGGTATCTATTCGGAAAACGAAATATCAAACATCTTTAGAAATGGGATAGGGAAACTAGAATTCTATAACCTTCTTAAGCTAAGGTGGATTGGTTTAATCTTTGATTCCTATAAAATCCCTGACTCAGTGCCGGGTCTTTTTAGCGTTAATGCCAATAAAGACTTTATTTACATTGACGAGCAAAAAACAGTTACTGAATACAGAAGACCAGTGCCCGGTCGGGACGTTATAACTAAAATTACTGATACTGTTGAGACGGCTGTTCTTAAGGTTAATGATTTAGGCCGCTCCTCTGCCTCTATTGATGTTGATATACATTCTAAGAAAAATGAAGGCTCATCCGACGATTTTGAGAAGAAAGCCGAAAGTGATAATGAAATTGATAATGACACGCAGATAGTTAAATCTGAGGGTGAGGAAGCAGCTGATCCTGTCATTCCTGATATAGAAGAAAGTGAAGATGAATCGGCAAAGGACACGGAATCCCATGTCCTGGTCAACCAACTTCATGAACTCCTTTTAAGCGCTCCACTTTCCAATGACTATATAGTGTGTGTTGATGCTGTCCCCTACCTCAACATAGATACCACTATGGCATTGCTGCCGGGATTAGATGAAAAAGCATTCAGTGAAGAGCCCTATTTCCAACTGACATTCAGAGAAGGCTCTCTCGATGGAATGTGGATAGTAAGGGACATTGACGATCTGCGTTTAGTCCAGCTCGGCGATAACTGCGCCGGGTTCCAGCTCACCTATCATGAGCCAAGAAGGCCAACAACTTTAAAGTCACTTTTCAATACTTCTATGTATCAGGCATTAGTGATTAATGATGAGTCTTCTGTTGAAAACTCTGCCCCACGTCCAAAGCAAACGCTTGAGCTGCCTCCCCCACGTGTAAATGCAGTCGAAGAACATTCTGGCGACGTGGAATATCATGGAACCGATAGTGCATCCGCGACTGGTCCGCTGAAAACTGAGGCTGTGGAATATGAACATTATCAACATCTTTTTGAGAAAGAAGATGAAGAGCATGAGATCATTGATTATACCGATTTCTCACAGCTTAGTGTTTCTCGGCCAGAAGTCGGTAGTTGTGCAACAAGCTCTTCGGTCCATAATGAAAAGCTTCTCTCCGAGCCGTCAGAATTACCAGAACTTAACCGAGAACAGAACGCTGATCCCCAGGGTACGAATGAACGCTCTATGGATGTTTCTGTAGGACAAGAAAACTCAGAACCAGATACTGAGGGTAACTGCCCACCACCAGCTGAAGTTGTGTATTCCCAGACCGAAGCAGCCGCAACCAGTGTGATGGCAAGTGAAGAGCCCGCCTTACCTCCTGTACTTGAAGAATCAAATGGAGAGCATGCGCCCACAGACGCTAAGGGGCATCATCTTTCGCCAGCACTGGCCAGACTGTTCGCCCCAACAGCACCGGTAGAAAAACAAAATCCCAAGCGCAACCGGAATAAATCATCGGACAAAGCAGAAGTACAAAAACCAGCATCACCTGTTTCTGGTCACAATCTGAACAGTAAAGTCTTTGCATCTACTGAATCAGACCAAAATGGTGAATTCTCGCTTATAAGCGAAGGTGACGTTACAGAGCTTGAATTTGTAGAAATTGCGTTAGTACTGCATCAAATTCTGTCCAAAATGGAGGTGGCGTTTAAAAGAAAGCGCAAAAACAGATTTATGGTAAGTACTCCTAATACTCTCTATCTGACCCAATCTTGCGTGGAAAAATTTGGGTCGCAGTTAGAGGCTCAAGATCTTTTCAATAAGCTTCCTCAGTACCTCGTTAATTCTGGTGCTGTGATCAATACAAAATGCCATGCATTTAACATGCCTACTTTGCTGGCCGCATCAGACCGGGCGAAAGTGGACATTGAACGAATTATCAATAACCTGAAAGAGGCTGGGAACCTATAATGTCAGATTCGAAGAGGACTAACCTCCATGCACAAGAGAATTTTTATCGGCCTATTCTTGAGTATCGTAGTGCCTCAATACTTTTGATTTGTTCGGTTTCTATGCTTTATATGGGACTTTCTTCAGACGGACTGGACATCGCCCCAATAGTTCTGTTCACCTCAATATTGCTTTTTTTGCTGTGCCTTTATCGTTGCAAAACAGCAGCGCCATTTTTGATGGCTCATTGGCGTGTATTCAAGCGACATTTCATGTTCGTTAGTCTTGATTCACTGCGTGTAATTAACAAAAGTAACTTTTTCTCCAATGAGCGAAAGTATCGTCAACTGGTTCAGGATTATCAAAATAAAAATAAGGATATACCCGAGCGAAAGTCCTATTTTTGTGATGGGTTTGAGTGGGGTCCGGAACATGCGGATCGGGCATATCAAATAGCTAACCTCTCCAGTGATAAACGTGAGATCGAGTTGCCATTCGTCTTCAACCCAATTAAGAGACATTTTGACGCAATGGCTCGTAAGATGGGCGGCAGCAATGCAATTTTTGCTGTGGAACGTAGGGAACCCATATTTGTAACTGAAGACAATTGGTTTGGTCATACTCTGATAACCGGAAACGTGGGTACCGGGAAAACGGTGCTACAGCGTTTACTAAGCATTAGCATGCTTCATCTTGGTCATGTTGTTGTTGTCATAGATCCAAAGAACGATGCAGAGTGGCGAGAATCTCTAATGGAAGAGGCTAAGACCCTCGGTCTTCCTTTCTATAAATTTCATCCTGGCCAGCCAGCATCTTCGGTCTGTATTGATGTCTGCAACACCTATACTAATGTTTCTGACCTAACATCTCGTCTTTTGAGCTTGGTGACAGTTCCCGGTGAGGTTAACCCATTCGTTCAGTATGCCAAGGCTCTCGTTTCCAATGTGATTTCCGGGCTTTCTTACATAGAGAAAAAGCCTTCTATTTATCTGATTCACAAGAACATGAAAAGCCACATGTCTATTGTGAATCTTACAGTCAAGGTAATGGAGTCATGTTACGCGAGATATTATGGTTACGATGTCTGGACCGAAAAAGTTAAGTACGTCGCTAACGATACCTTGCCGGTACGTTTCAAGCGTCTCGCTGAATGGTTTACGGCTCATTTCATGAATTACGAGGGGTCCGAACAAATAGACTGGTTAGATACTGTTTCCCAGCTTATTGATTACTCAATGTCCGACCCAGAGCATATGGCTAAAATGACCGCAGGTATTATGCCTGTTTTCGATATGCTCATTGAAAAACCTTTAAATGAGCTTTTATCTCCTAACCCGAACTCAGTATCATCAAGAGAAATTGTAACAAGCGAAGGGATGTTCAGCACTGGCGGGGTGCTATACATTTCGCTTGATGGCCTTTCAAACCCCGATACAGCAGCTGCTATTTCTCAATTAATAATGTCAGATCTGACCTCCTGTGCCGGTAGTCGCTACAACGCTCAAGATGGTGATATGTCAGCTAATTCCAGGATAAGTATTTTTGTTGATGAGGCACACTCAGCCATTAACAACCCTATGATTAACCTTCTGGCGCAGGGTCGTGCAGCGAAAATTGCACTGTTTATTTGCACCCAAACCATCTCCGACTTTATTGCTGCGGCAAGTGTTGAAACTGCCAATCGAATTACGGGGCTCTGCAACAATTATATAAGCTTGCGAGTCAACGATACTCCTACTCAGACGCTTGTTGTAGAGAACTTTGGTAAGAGTGCGATAAGCACAAATATGGTCACTTATACGACCGGTTCAGAAACATCTTTGCCGCATAATAACTTCTCAGGTTCAATCTCAGAAAGAAAGCAGACAACTTTAGAAGAGAGTATTCCAAAGGATCTCTTGGGTCAGGTCCCTATGTTTCACATAGTTGCCAGGCTTCAAGATGGCAGGAAGGTTGTAGGCCAAATCCCTATTGCTGTTGCTGAGAAACAAATGAAGCCAAACACAACTCTGTCGGAAATGCTTTTCAAGAAGGCCGGAAAAGTTACTTTGCGTCAAAATCTCGATATCAAAAATCTTAATAAATTTCTAAGGAAGTTGCATTGATGGATGAAAAAATTGTCCTGACGCGCCAGCAAATTTTAAGCTCTGCACTAAAAGTCAGCAAATGTCGCTCGCTCGTAAAAAGGCGCTTTCAGTCTTTGGGTTTAAAGTACGCAGATTCTCAGGAAGTTCGAGATCGGCTAACTATGATAGAAAAAAACGCGTTTCATCATTTGGGAAAATTTTGTCAGAGCAACGATATCGATTCCCTATTCTCCATGGCAAATACCCTGTCTGAGCTTTTCCTTTTAAAGGGAGAGTTGATCACGACTGATCCCTTTGGGGACCGTGAAACCAGCTACTGGTCGGTACCACAAGGATCATGCCATGAATGGATTCAATCACTGACCACCAGCGAAGGTCCTGAACGTAAATTCGTTAGTTTCCGTATTTCTTTCGATAACAATGACGTACGGTGTGATCTTGTAAAAAAGAATGCCCGTATGCTTGGTTGTTATCTTTTGCCTTATTTCGTCGATTTAACACGCACGGTGGGCGCATTCATTAATTTGCCAGGTAGTGTCTCTTTTAAACAAGTACAGCGCATCAAACCCCAGATTCATCCAGAAACAACACATAGTCATATAGTTACTATTGAGGACTCTCCCTTTCTTTCTCGGTTAAAATTTAAAATCATTACTGCCATAGATCAGCTTCCTGACCCTAATGGCCTTTATACAAACACCTTTAACAGCATTATTGACCGTGCACTGCTGACTCATCTCAAAACCGAACAGGAAAAAATAGATAGTCCAAGAGTCTGCAAAAATGTGATTTCGGCTTTTGCCGACTCAACTCTTTCTCTGCCGGTGTTTAACATCGGCCTAAACGAGCAGTACAGATACTGGACGCCGTGGGGCATCAACTTTATAGAATTTTCCCGCCAGGCCGCAAAAGCAAGGACCGCTGTATTTGTTCCTGATGTGGGACAGATCGAGTGGAAAAGCGCAGAGCATAAAGAACTGGCGGAGTTAAGCCTCATCGACCAAATCATACCTAAACAGTACCACTGGCTCCTGGGTATCCCGACGATGTGGCGTAACAACTATTGCAATCACGATCAGAGGCTAGCTCTTTTTCGTGAATGGAGGGAAAGCAATGGCTGCGGATAATACAAGCAGGGCAGCAGTGCTCAGAACAATGCTTTTTTTTGGCATGGTCATTTATTTTGGTTACAGCTTGGCTTTCCAGAATACTGAGGAGCTCAAATATCAGATTACTCAGGAGGTTAATGCAAGCCGGTCCATCATATCAAATGACCGTTGGAAGTCTGTCATTGCAAATAGTGAAGCGACTTTAAATTGGTTGGTACATGACTATAAGTTAATTGACTATCTGAATACTATTCTGATCCCTGACACCAAAAAACCAGCCAGAGGTATTAACATTGTTGCTGAAAAATTTACCTCTATTAATTACACTATGGCCAAAAACATACCCCTCTTACTTTATCAGTCCATTTTCCGGTGGAACTTAATCCTGGGGTGGCTAATCGTTTTTCTGCCCTATCTATTTGCCATGCTAGCAGATGGAATGTACCAGTGGAAATTGAAGAGGTACGTATTTGGTAAGGTTACAGTTCAGTTTTATCGTATTTGGTTTCGAGCATTTTGGGTGATCAGTGCTTTAACGATGGTCTACCTGGTCATGCCAAATATGTCACTATTTAACAATATCGCTCAACTTTTCCCACCAGTCGCTTTATTGATACTGGGAATTGCATTGAATCGCTTGTGGTCTAACTTTCAAAAACTCATGTAAAGGTGGTCAGATGTTAAGCAGTAAAAAAAGGAAGTCCCCTACAAATATCAAAGAATCGCTCAATGATAACGCTGACCGTTTTTATAAGATGTTTCGCATTCATACCACGGCAAAAGTTGCTATGTCGCTAATTGCCATGACCGCTGTAGGGTTTTCTTTCTACAATCTTTACGAACAATGGCAGGACGCTGAAGGGAAGAAAGACCATATAGCTGTAATACGGATTTCTGGCGAGATGGGTACCGGCTCGGAAACGGGCGATGGAACAGTGATCGCAACAGCTCTTGCCAAAGCTTACAATAATCCCCATGCCAAAGCAGTTATTATCGAGGCAGAGTCAGGTGGTGGTGGTCCCTCTGACGCCATCATTATTTACCGCCAGATAAACGCGCTTGAAAACCACCAGCCACAGATTGAACGCGTATCAGATGCCGGTGGCTCTCTTTCATCTGTAGCCGCTGACAAGAGTAACAAAACCGGGAGCACAGAACGTGGCGATGAAGCACGGTCGAAGCAAAACTCCCTCGAAGTACTCTCCAGCGGTACCGGTCGTTTTTTCTCTGATATCGCAGACTCATATAAACCAATCATCGTTAGTGTGAAAGGCATATGCGCATCCGCATGCTATTACGCGGTATCGCCCGCTGATGCAATTTATGCCGACAGTAATGCCCTGATCGGTTCTATCGGTGTGCGTATGGACCACTGGAATCTGTCAGAGATCATGAGCACAGTAGGCGTCAAGAATGAGCCCCTTACGGCCGGTGAGTTCAAAGATGCTCTTGACCCCTTCCACCCATTGTCCGATTCAACGAGGGAGTTCATGCAGAAGGAGATCCTGAACACGATGCATGAAAAATTTATAACTGATGTTGAACTTGGACGGGGTAAAAAGCTTCTCTCGCGTCATGATGCCGATGCTGTTTCTCTCTATTCAGGCCGTGTATGGCCAACACCTCAGGCAGTTAAGTACGGCCTGGTGGATGGAGATCTTACGTCAGTAGAGATCCGTACACGTCTTTCAAAAATGTACTCCACTGACACGTTCAAAAACTACAATGAGCCTCATCGTAATCTCCGTTCTGCACTCGGCATGCTGATGAGCCTGTCTTCAAATATTGAGAGCCTTACCGGTACCACTACCCGCTTAGTAGAATCTGTTAATGCCACCAGCTACCCCTCTGTGAGGTAACATGGATGCTTTCAATCTGCTGTGGAGCATTACGGGGGTAGCTTTCATTATCCTTATTTTCGTCGTGTTGCTGTGTCTGTTGGGATTTATGACCTCTGCCATAGCGGAACGGCGGACTGCAAAGGCAATTGAATCTGGGCTTCCTGAAGAAGCTCAGGGGCTACTTAGTGATCTCACCTTTCAGTTGTCGGCTCATAGCACTACGCAGGTTGATCACATTCTCGTAGCCCCACATGGTATATACGTCATAGAGCAGAAAAACTACGTAGGCAAGCTCTACGGTACTCTGGAGGAAAGCCACTGGCGGAAATGGACTCAGTCCCGAACCCTCAAGTTGCAGAACCCGTTTAAGCAAAACCAGGGGCACATCAGGGCTATTCAGTCTGCTCTTAAGGCTAGAGAACTGGAATGTATCAATGTCGTCATCATAAACGGACGTTGTAAGTTTGATGGCATCAAGCCGGAATGGTTATGTATGGGGATGGACGATTTTATCCATAAAGTCAAACAACGACGAGGGCTACGGTTGTTCACACCGGAGTCTGTTCAGCACATCTGTTCGGTGTTGAAGTCAACAAGGAAGTCGCCAGGGCTCTATACGGACCTTACTCATATTCATAACATAACGACAAAGTACAAAGCCCCGATGAAATTCGAGCAACGAGTAACATACATTCTGCTCAACTTTATCCATTATCTGTGGGCAAGTCTGTTCACTAAGCAGAAGCCTTAGCGCTCTATCATTGGTAAGGCTGTAAAATGTCTGCAAAAGGCCCCATCGGTAAATTGTTGGGGCTTTTTCTTTGCGTAGTTCTGATACGGTTTATCCTGTGGAGCATTATGGCCACCAGCCAGCTGGTGACTGGCCAACGCTTTGTATGACGTAGCCTACTCAGGGCAGGCTATTTTAGAGGGACCGATTTTTATCCGGGCTAATTTAGAAAGAGATAATTTGAACTTAGGCGGGCTGACCACCAGCAGAGAGGTAAATCACTAGCCGGTGATATTGACAGAAGTCGTCAGGGGTTTAACGCCGGAATATTTTGCCAGGCCTCCTGCAAGGTCTGCAAGACTTCTACAAGTGATAGTGACGGCCACAGGACTGTTTCCGTCATTATCACTCCAGGTGGCTCGCACTCTACTGGTACCAGAATTAAAACAACACGAGTTCCTTTTACCTGGTAGGCAAGGTTTACTGCCGGTTGGCGGTAGGAGGCCAGTACACCCTCACCATATTGAGCAGGGTTACTTGCCCAGTTCCGCACCATTGCATACACCTGAGGCATATACCGACTATCCAGATCCCCTTTGGGCCGTCTGAACGGCACGATTTCTTCTGAGCGGTAGGTGGTCGTTGTTGTATTGGTTGTCATCTTTGTCACCTCCCCTGTTCGTCCATTTAGAGTTTTAAGCTGCTTTACACATCACACTCAACTGATTATTTAAGCTGGTCATCGTCTCTGGCCAGCATAGCCCAACCATTCGCCTGGTTTTCGCGGGAGTAAGGATTCATTTCAAAATAACTATCTACCGCGTCGCTGTCCGCAACAGAACTGTTGTTAGCTCTCTTTGAACCCTGAACCACTACAGCATCAACCTCTGCGGCTTTCCCGTTGCGCTGTACCAGGATTTTAACCGTATTGGGCTTACGTCTTGCGAGCAGTTTGTTGGCGATAAAAAGCACAACAATCCAGGCCAAAAGCACGTATAAAAATGTATTCATAATGCCCTCCTTTGTATGTGATTATTATACCTGCTTCCATTGCAGGCCAAACAGGTTCGGTGCATGAAAAATAGACTTCTCTCCGGCGTATAGCAATCTACTTACTGATCTGTTTTCGTATCAAACTGTATGGCATAACCGAGGGGCGTACGTGGTGAGTCAGAAAGTTACTTTTCCGTAATAGTTAATTTCAGATCCTTCTTCCAGTTACGCTTCAGTATAAAACCGATACCCTCTAATTCAGCATCCTTCACGTTTAATACGCTTCACTTTAAGGCAGGGCTTTTCGGTTGAAATGAATTCTTTTTCCGGTTGCTGGACATGGGTTTCATCCTGATAGTTAAAGTTGCAGGCTATCAGTCACCACCACCACCTCCGTCACCTCCTCCACCGCCACCATCACAACCACCAGCTATGCTATTTTCACCATTACAATCACCTCCGAGGGGGTTCAAATGGCTGCTCCCCTGTAGATGGTGTCCTTGCCAGATCGAACCCGAACCAGCGCCTCCTGAGCGTCTTTGCTTGCCCTGAGGCAATTGTGCAGGCTCACCAGCACCGGCGGTACCAAAAATGTCCCGGGCAATTTTATAAAGAAGGTAAAAAGGTACGCCCAGCATCATAAAAAAGATTACTGAAAATATTACACGTTCCATTGATGATCTCCTGTCTTGTGAGAGACCAGTTATATCAGGGTGTGGATTGGCCCCTATATTTCCATACACTTTTTATCACTTAACCCATGACTGGTTCGTCGCCGCAGATATTCCCGTGGCGAACGATACCCCAGTGCACTATGCGGATGCCATTCGTTGTAAT